>NZ_JAVKEW010000154.1:0-36605 GCF_040226375.1 Coleofasciculus sp. G2-EDA-02
AACTTTACCCCAGAAATGGGTGAAAACCGGAGGGGCAACCATACCCCTCCACCCCGAAAGGGGTATGCTTCTTAAACCGCTACCGCGTGTTCCTCCCTGGTCTAAAGACACAGGGTTTCCCACAACGAAGGATTTTTATGACAATAACCATTTCCCCAGACCAAATCGATCGGATTGTGAGCAATCGACACCATGATCCGTTTGAAATACTTGGGTCTCATCCCATTGAACGGGATGGTAAAACAAGCTGGGTTGTAAGGGCTTACCTGCCTAAAGCAGACGCAGCTTGGGTGATTCGTCCTACGGAACGGGAAGAATACCCGATGCAAGCAGTGAGTCATCCTCATCTTTTTGAATGTGAGATTGATATACCAGAGTTAGCCAACTACCAACTGCGGATTAAAGAAGGCGAGCATGAACGGGTTAGCTATGACCCCTATGCCTTTCGCTCGCCGCGTTTGACGGATTTTGATATTCACCTATTTGCCGAAGGCAATCATCATCGCATTTACGAAAAATTAGGCGCTCACCCCACTGAATTTAACGGCGTCCAAGGGGTTCACTTTGCCGTCTGGGCACCGAACGCCCGCAATGTCTCAGTTATTGGTGATTTCAATAACTGGGATGGACGAGAACATCAGATGCGCCTCATTGGGAACGGAATTTGGCAACTGTTTATCCCGGAAATTGGCATTGGGGAACATTATAAGTACGAAGTGAAAAACGACGTTGGACATATCTATCACAAGTCCGACCCTTACGGCTTTGAGCAAGAAATTAGACCCCAAACCGCGTCAATTGTCAATAGCCTAGACTACACTTGGCATGACGAAGACTGGCTAGAACGGCGTCGCCAGAATGACCCCCAAGAACAACCCATTTCCGTTTATGAGGTTCACTTGGGTTCATGGTTGCATGATAGTGCAGAGAATCCACCCCAACTACCGGATGGGGAAACTCGACCGGTGGTGAAAGTCTCCCAGAAACCCGAGGGACGCTTCCTCACCTATCGGGAATTAGCCGAACGACTGATTCCTTATGTCAAAGAACTGGGATTCACCCACGTCGAACTCCTCCCCGTTGCCGAACACCCTTATGATGGGTCTTGGGGGTATCAGGTGGCAGGATACTACACCTGCACCTCTCGTTATGGGACTCCCCAAGACTTGATGTATTTCATCGACCAATGTCACCAAAATAATATTGGTGTGATTGTGGATTGGGTTCCCGGTCATTTTCCCAAAGACAGGCATGGTTTAGCCTTCTTTGATGGCACTCACCTTTACGAACACGCTGATCCGCGCAAGGGTGAACACAAAGAATGGGGTACCTTAGTCTTCAACTACGCCCGTAACGAAGTTCGCAACTTTCTGGTTGCCAATGCCCTATTCTGGTTTGACCGATATCATATTGATGGGATTCGCGTGGATGCCGTGGCGTCTATGCTATACCTGGACTACGATCGCAAACCCGGTGAATGGGTACCCAATCAGTACGGTGGTAACGAGAACCTAGAAGCCGCAGACTTTTTGCGCTATCTGAATTATCAGATATTCGGCTACTATCCCGGCATCCTCTCTATTGCCGAAGAATCCACCGCTTGGCCCCTCGTCTCTCGTCCTACTTATTTGGGAGGCTTAGGCTTCAGCTTCAAGTGGAACATGGGCTGGATGCACGATATGTTGGATTATTTTGCCAAAGACCCCCTGTATCGTCGCTATAACCAAAATAGCGTCACGTTCAGCATCATGTACGCCTTCAGCGAGAACTTCATGCTGGCGCTATCCCATGATGAAGTCGTCCACGGAAAAGGCAACCTGCTGAGTAAAATGCCCGGAGATGACTGGCAGAAATTTGCCAATCTCCGCTGTTTATATGCCTACATGTACACCCATCCCGGTAAGAAAACCCTATTTATGGGTATGGAATTCGGACAACGGAATGAGTGGAACGCTTGGGCAGACTTAGATTGGGGCGCGTTGCAACATGCACTCCACCAACAACTGAAGCAGTTTATGGCGGATTTGAATCAACTGTACAAAAGTGAACCCGCCCTCTATACCCAAGACTTTTCTCATCAAGGGTTTGAATGGATTGACTGTAACGATGCCGAAAATAGTATCGTCTCGTTTATTCGCAAGGCAAAAGACTCGGATGACTTTATCGTCACCGTCTGTAACTTTACCCCTCAACCCCATCCCAACTATTGGGTAGGTGTCCCCGAACCCGGTTTCTATGCTGAAGTATTGAACAGCGATGCTGGGGATTACGGCGGTAGCAATATGGGGAATATGGGCGGGCGATGGACAGGTGAATGGTCTCATCCGAGATGGTCTTATTACATTGATTTGTGCCTACCACCCTTGGGCGTTTTAGTTCTGAAATTGAAGTCGCAAAATGGTAGATTAGAATTGTAGGGGCACCATCCTTGCGCCCCGTTTAAACGTCAAATCTATTCCACAATTTTAGCTGTGTCAGTCCGCCATCGTGAGGAGAGCGAAGCGTAACGCAGCTTTACCCTATCCAAAGACCATGTCTCAGAAAAAAGCTTACTGAGACAAATATAGCGTTCTCATGAGATGAGATACAGGGAGTGAGGGCGCACATCAGCACATCAAGGACGCACGTAAGTCATGGGTGTCAACTTAAGCTCAACCCCTCTCCCCTAGCCCCCATCCCCCCTAGCCCCCCTTTGAAAGGGGGGAAAAGAGGGGGGAAAAGAGGGGGGAAAAGAGGTGGGAAAAGAGGCGGGAAAAGAGGGGGGAAAAGAGGGGGGAAAAGAGGCGGGAAAAAAGGGGGGAATGGGGAGAGGGGAGCAAGAGTGCGATCGCAGATCTTGTAGGGTGCGTTAATGAAATGTAACCCACCATGTATAGCTTGATTGAATCTATGTCTGTCGTCCTGAGTCGGGGGCGAGGCTCAAAGCTTCATGGGCGAGGCTCGAAGCTTCATTAGTCGAGGCTCAAAGCTTCATTAGTCGAGGCTTAAAGCTTCATTAGTCGAGGCTTAAAGCGTCGTGAGCGAGGCTTAAAGCGTCGTGAGCGAGGCTCAAAGCTTCATTAGTCGAGGCTCAAAGCTTCATTAGCCGAGGCTTAAAGCTTCATTAGCCGAGGCTTAAAGCTTCATTAGCCGAGGCTCAAAGCTTCATTAGTTGAGGCTCAAAACGTCATGGGCGAGGCTTTAAGCGTCGTGAGCGAGGCTTTAAGCGTCATGGATACTGCTGGTCATTAACTGAGGGGTCTGACCCCTCCCCAAACCCCTGCCCTTTTCCCCGGAACCGCGCTTCAAGAGCTTCAAGAGCTCCCCCTGCTTTTGGCGCTTAAGTTGACACCAATGATGTCGATGCGCCCCTAGGTTCAGATGCGGTATATCCTGAGATATTGCACCATTCTAGGGCTTCACCGCCTCTTGCCAAAACTTATCCTGAAACCGATTAACTTCCGGTGGATTGACATCCTCCCCCGGCTAAAGAGCGCGGGGGATTCCTCACCACGCCACCTTTTTAGGGGTGGTCGCTGATTGGGGGTAAGCTGATTGAGTAAAGTATCACTCAGGGTTTTAACCACGCATCCCTCGGAGGTGCGATCGCGTGCTAAACCAGAAACAATCAACTAATCACCAATCTATGAATTCAGTGTGGCAACAGCTTACTCTATCAAACTTACGTTTCTATCAGTGGCGCGGCGCTAGCTATTTATATCGCGTCGTGGGATTGCTGCAAGCTTGGCGGCGGGGGAGTTGGCTGCTTCAGTGGGCTCAACCCTTGGGCGCGTTGCTTGTGGCGATTGTTTTTGCCGTTGCGCCCTTTGTATCTACTGCACTCATTGGGGTGTTGTTAATTGCTTGTGCAGGATTTTGGCTACTGCTGACACTCTCGGATGAGAGAGAACGCCCCCTGGTGACACCGATTCATCTGTTGGTGTTACTGTATTGGTCTATTGCCACCGTTGCCACAGCCATGTCCCCAGTGAAAGTTGCCGCCCGTCAGGGTTTGGTGAAACTGACGCTATACTTATTACTCTTTGCGCTAATGGCACGGGTACTGCGCTCAAACCGTCTGCGTTCTTGGGTAATCGGGGTTTTCCTGCATATCTCCTTAATTGTCAGTGTTTACGGGATGCGACAGTGGTTTTTTGGCGCAGAAGCGTTGGCAACTTGGACTGATCCTACTTCGGATTCTGCGGGTTTGACGCGGGTTTATAGCTATTTGGGAAATCCGAATCTATTAGCGGGTTATCTGATTCCGGCTGTGGCGTTGAGTTTAGCGGCGGTGTTTGCTTGGGCTAGATGGCTACCGAAAGCCTTGGCTCTCACCATGTTTGTGGTGAATTCCGCTTGTCTGGTTCTCACCTTTAGTCGCGGCGGCTGGATTGGTTTTGTCGCTTGTCTGTTTGTCTTTTCCGTTCTTGTCGTGTATTGGTATAGTATCCAGTTACCGGAACAATGGCGTCCTTGGGCAATGCCTGTGATGTTGGGAAGTTGTGCCGGGGTAATTATTCTGGCGGTGCTATTTGTGGAACCGGTGCGAGTTCGGGTGGCGAGTATTTTTGCAGGGCGGGAGGATAGTAGTAATAACTTCCGGATGAATGTATGGGCGGCGGTGATTGATATGATTCGCGATCGCCCAATTATTGGTATTGGTCCGGGAAATGATGCATTTAATAAGATCTATCCCCTGTTCCAACGTCCTAAATATACCGCGTTGAGTGCCTATTCTATCTTTTTGGAAGTGGCAGTTGAAACGGGTTTAATTGGCTTATCTTGCTTTCTCTGGCTGCTAGTGGTTACGGTAAATCGCGGGATACAACACATCAACCGACTCCGCACCCTGCGGAATCCTCAAGGCTTTTGGTTAATCGCCGCGATCGCAACCATGGCGGGAATGCTGTCTCATGGTTTAGTAGACACGGTTTGGTATCGTCCCCAAGTGAGTACATTATGGTGGTTGATGGTGGCGATTATTGCCAGTTATTATCTGCCTCCCCAGGATACCTCAACGGCTGTAGGCGATAGCTAGGTGTTGACAATAAGAGGGCGCGATCGCGTCCTCTTGTAAAATACCAATAGGTAATCATCCCAACTTATTTCCTGCCTACCTAAACCCATGACAACGCTCAATGCCAAAAACTTAACCTTAGATGAAGTTCACCAGCTTTTTCATTTTCACAAACAGTACAATACCTCATTTGAATCCTTATTATCCCTCGAACCGATCACCGAGTTTGAACAGCAGCAAGTAGAGCAAACTCGCTCTGAATTTGATAATCATCTCACCTCAGCCGCCGCTTCAGAAGGTCAAGTTAAATTAGTTGCGGTTAGTCCTCTATTACGATTAGCAGGGTTCTATCGCTATCCTTTACAAATCGCTGTTGAAGAGGGGATTTCTCTGATTACTATTACGGCTGAAGACACGACAATTACCGGGCGATTTGATATCCTGGCAATAAATAAAGCCCGACAGCCCAGAGATAATGTACCATTTTGGGTCTTAGTTATAGAATCGAAAAATAGCGCCGTTTCCCCATCAACAGGCTTACCCCAATTGCTGACTTATGCTTATAAAAGCTTAGAGTATCAAGAGTCAGTCTGGGGTTTAGTCACGAACGGAGAACTGTATCGGTTTGTCTATATCCAGAGGGGTAATCCGCCGATATATCAGTTGCTGCCATTTCTGAGTTTAACGGATTCTGAATCGTCTATGCAGTTATTTCAAGTTCTTAAGGCTATCTGTCAGCTACAACAGACTGACTCTGAAGGTTAGCAGACACACAGATGAGTGCAACTCTATATTGATAAACGTTAGTCTAAAAAAATATCAATTCTTTCAAGTGTAATCTCTATGATCGAAGTGGATCGTCTGAGCAAAATCTATGGCGTCACTCCAGCCATTCAGGATGTCAGCTTTAAGGTAGAACCGGGGGAAATCCTAGGCTTTCTCGGACCCAATGGTGCGGGTAAAACTACCACTATGCGGATTTTAGCCGGGTATTTACCCGCCACCAGTGGTACTGCCCGGATTGCTGGGTATGATGTCCATGAAAATTCTCTCGCTGTGCGTCAACGGATTGGCTATTTACCGGAAACGCCTCCCCTCTACCCAGAAATGACGGTTGAGGGATTTTTGTACTTTGTGGCTCGTCTTAAAGGGGTATCCGCAGGCGATCGCACGAAGCGGGTGAAGATGGCGATCGAACGCTGTAACCTAGTTGAGAAAAGCAAAGTCCTGATCCGGAAACTCTCCAAAGGATTTCGTCAACGAGTTGGAATTGCTCAAGCGATCGTTCATGATCCGCCGGCGATTATTTTAGATGAACCCACCGTCGGACTCGATCCTCGGCAAATTATTGATGTCCGCAACTTAATCAAAAGCCTTGCAGGTGAACATACGATTATCCTTTCTACTCATATTCTGCCAGAGGTGAGTATGACCTGTAGTCGCGTCGCGATTATCAACCGAGGTAAAATTGTCGCCACCAATAGCCCAGAAAACTTGATGGCGCAATTGACTGGAGGAGCTGGCTATGAGTTAGAAGTGGATGGGGATGCGACTCAACTGCAAAAGCTTTTACAAGTTTTACCCGGAGTCTGTTTAGTCGAAATTGTCCCCACTCAACATTTACCCGCTAATCGCACCTTAATTCGGATTGTAACGACACCCGGTACTGATCCGGGACGGGATATTGCCGCTGTAACTGTGGGCGCTGGGATCGGATTGCGTGAAATGCGCCGCACTCGCGCTACCCTGGAAGATGTCTTTTTAGAACTGACTACCCAAGAACGGAGGGTTGAGAACCGGGAAATAGAGATAGGGAACAATTTAACTGAATCTCCTATCTCTGATTTCCAATCCCAAGTCCCTGAATCCCAATCCTCTGAATTCCAAGTCCCTGAATCCCAAGCCCCTGAAGTAAAAGTTACTGAATTCCAAACCCCTGAAGCAAAAGTTACTGAAGTAAAAGTTACTCAATCCCAAGCCCCTGAATCAAAAGTTACTGAATCAGACGTTTCCCAATCTGGAGAAGACACCTAATGCGTATAATATTTGGCAATATCGTGGCAATTTTTCGCAAGGAATTGCAGGGCTATTTTGCCTCGCCCTTAGCTTACGTGGTGGCTGGGTTTTTCTGGCTGTTGTCGGGGTTCTTTTTTGTGTGGATTCTATTAAGTCCCGATGGGATTATTCAGCAAATCGCCCAACGTGACCAACTGGGAATGCCTACACCACCGGTAGATGTGGCTTATGAGTTTTTAAACATGTTTTTGAGTGTCATGGGTTCTCTAATTTTATTCGTTTTACCCATTCTATCGATGGGACTCTATTCAGAGGAACGAAAGCGGGGAACGTTAGAACTGTTGGCAACTTCGCCAGTGACAAATTGGGCGGTAGCCGTGGGAAAATTATTAGGCGTGCTAACCTTTTTTACGATTATGGTGCTACCGTTACTCCTGTATGAAGTAATCGCCTTGAATGCAGCTAATCCACCCATTCAACCCTGGGTTCCGTTATTAGCCCATGCTGGATTAATTTTACTCGCCGCATCAGTGCTTTCCCTGGGAATGTTCATTTCATCCTTAACCGATAGTTCAATTTTGGCAGCTTTTCTCACGTTCGTTTTGATATTATTTCTCTGGGTGATTGATTTAATTGCCAATACTATCGGTGGTGCTTTTGGAGACGCATTAGGTTATTTATCGTTGATGGAAAATTATACCAATCTAGTTCGGGGTGTTCTCGATACCAGTAGTCTTATTTTATTTGCCAGCTATATCTTTCTCGGCATATTTCTCACGGCTCAGTCTATTGAAGCCTTCCGCTTCCAACGGTCTTAATTCCTTCGTCATTTGTCATTCGTCATAAATTGTGTAGGGGGCATGTAGGGGCATGTAGGGGGCATGTAGGGGCATGTAGGGGCATGTAGGGGCGAAGCATTCGTGCCAAAATATTAGTTCTGAGAGGATAAACCTTATCCACGAATGCTTCGCCCAGCCCCCCAATTAAATTGTCAAAAAAATCTCTTGTCTATTTGATTAAACTATGACAACTAAGCCGATTAAGTGGACGTATTTAAAATATCTATTTTGGTTCGGACCCATCCTGACAATTATGGGAATTACCGCCCAAGAAGTTGCTGGTGAGTGGTCTGCAGTATCGTTAGCGCTGCTAATAGCTGGACTGGTGATTATTGGCTTATGGGTGCTACTTCTCGATCAGTTAGCCCCCGGCTTTTGGGGACGCCGTTCCACCCAGGTGGGGACAAATGCGGTGATCGCGACATTGGCTATGTTTGTAATCATCGGGCTAATTAATTTTTTAGGCGTGCGTTATGGGGTACAGATTGATTTAACCGAAAATCAACTGTTTACCCTTTCACCTCAATCACAGCAGGTGGTAAGAAACTTAGATCAAGCGGTGAAAGTCTGGATATTTGAAAGCCCCGCCAATCCCGCCGATCAAGAACTTCTAGAAAACTACCGTCGCTATGGATCAAACTTGGAATTTGAGTTTGTTGACCCCCAGCTACAACCTGAATTAGCCCAAAAGTTTAATGTGAATTATATTGGTGAAGTTTATTTAGAATATGGGAATCAACGCGAGTTAGTCCAAACCATCAACCAAGGAGAACGGTTATCGGAAATCAATCTAACCAATGCAATTGAACGCATCACCCGCGATCGCGCAGAATTGGATAAGGTCTATTTCCTCCAAGGTCATGGTGAACGCCCCTTAGACACCTCAGAGGAGGGGGGATTATCTCAAGCCATAAGTGCGTTACAGACGAAAAACTTTACCGTAGAACCCCTCAATCTCGCTGAACAGCCAGCCGTTCCTGATGATGCTTCTTTAATCGTCATCGCTGGACCCAAACGAGCGCTGTTTGAACCGGAAGTACAAGCATTAGAAGACTATCTGGCTGAGGGGGGGAGTTTATTGGTTATGATAGACCCCGATACCAATTCCGGATTAGAGTCTTTACTCTCAGATTGGGGGGTGACGTTAACCAATCAAATTGTAATTGATGCGTCGGGTCAAGGACGGTTAGTCGGTTTGGGTCCGGCTACACCTTTGGTGACTCAATATGGAGATCATCCAATTACCCAAGATTTTGGTAGCGGATTTTCGATTTATCCCTTAGCGCAACCCGTGGATACGCAACCTGTAGAAGGGATTAAGGAAACGCCTCTAGTCCTGACAAACCCCGAAAGTTGGGCGGAAAATACGCCAGAACAACAACCTTTGGAGTTTAATGAACAAGAAGGCGATCGCCCCGGTCCTTTAGTATTAGGTGTAGCATTAAGTCGTCAAGCCGAATCGTCTACCGCTTCACCTAAATCAGAACCGGAAGTAACAGAGACTCCAGAAGCTTCTCCTGACACTGATGAACCGGAAGTAACAGAGACTCCAGAAGCGTCTCCAACTCCTTCACCAGAGGAATCTCCAGAAGCCTCACCTTCACCAATCCAGACAGATAAGTCTCAGGTTGAACAAGACAAGGCTGAATCACGATTAATTGTGTATGGTAATTCAAATTTTGCCACAGATAGTTGGTTTGATCAGCAACTCAATCCTGATGTTTTTGTCAATTCCGTAAGTTGGTTAAGCAAGCGAGATGAACAAGCACTTTCGATTAGTCCTAAAGAACCAGAAGATCGTCGGATTAACTTAACACCCGTTCAATCCGGAATGTTGGGATGGTTAGCACTTTTAATTGTTCCAGCTTTTGGCTTTTTGACCGCAGGTGCGCTGTGGTGGTTGCGGCGGTAAAGGTACGTCTGTAGGGGCGGGTTTTACGATTTTTTACCCAGATGTGACTCGCGCCCGCCCCGACCGAGTAATATCAAATTTGTTCGCATCGAAGTTATGTTTTTTAAACGCAGAGGTACGCAGAGGTTGACGCAGAGGGACGCAGAGGGGTAATAACCCAGGACGAATGACCAATGATGAATGACCAATGATGAATGACGAATGACCAATGAAGCTACAGAAGACTACTTGGGTTTTATTAATCGTCGCCCTTTTACTGGGAGGGTTTGTCTATTTTTATGAAATTGTGGGAACTCCCCAACGGGAAGCCGCGAAGGAAGCGGAAAAGCAACTGTTTGGTTTTGAAGAAGATGAGATTCAACGGGTAAATGTTTATATTGATGAAGATAGCTTCAAATTTGAGTGGGTGAGTGAACCTGAACCTGGCTGGCGAATGACGGAACCGAAGGATGTACCCGCTAGTGATCCATCGGTTTCATTCTTATTGAATTTGCTGGTTGAAGGAAAGAGCGATCGCACGATTCCTAATGTCTCCCCGGAAAGCCTGAAGGAGTATGGTTTAGACAAACCCCAAGCTATGGTAACGGTGCGACTCAAAAATGATGAAACTCATGAAATTCTTTTAGGTAAGCCAGATTTTAATAACAGTTTCCTCTATGCTCAAGTTGATTCTTTCTCAGACAAATCCCAGCGCTCTAATGTCTTTTTAGTCCCAAGAGACTTTGAATATGCTGTCAATCGTCCCTTATCAGAATGGGAGCAAAGTAAAGAGGATACACCTGAAGAAACTGCTCCATCCGATATGGAAAACGATGAATCAGCGCCTGACACAGAATCTCCTGTAGAGGAAAAAGAATCGTCTGAGAGCCAAGCAACACCCACCCCTGAGAACTCCGATACTGAAATAGAAGAATCAACTCCTGAAAAAACACCGACATCTGAGAACAAAAAACCGTCCCCATCTCCATCTCCTGAAAATGCTTCGTCTTCCGAAGACAAAAAGCAACCAATAGAGGAAGATAACGCTTCTCCTAGTGAGAAAACAAAACCCGAAAATACGCCGAATGAATCCGAGGAAGAAGAAGTACCTGCTGAATAACTTTGCCTCTCACCTCGTTCACCTCGTTACCAGGCTCAGCCTGGGAATGCTCTGGGGGAGGCTCTGCCTCCCGTACATAATTCAGTATATATTCCACTAATTTCGTCCTAGTATTTATTGGTTTAGAGGATGGCTGATGAAGGCATACCTGTTATCAATTCTCACTCTAGCTACCCCCTGATGAAATGACCATACACTATCGAATTGAGGCTTGATTACTAAGTTACCCATTTTATTAATATAGCCCCACTTCTCGCCTATTTTTATCGCTATTAATTCTTCAGAAAAATCATAGGTATTATCAAACTGGGGAGCAATTATCGTATTTCCCTGCTTATCGATATAGCCAATTTTATCGTCTATCGAGATTCCGGCGACACCTTGGACAAAATCACCCGCCCAATCAAAATAAGGCATAATCACAAGCTCACCTTGATGATTAATATAGCCCGATTTCATCACTTGATTGGTTACAGACGCCAAGCCTTCGGAAAAAGAACTCGCATCTTTAAATCGAGGGGGAATCACCCAGTTACCAGTTTTGTTAATATAGCCATACTGGTTATTAAGTTTTACCGTAGCCAACCCCTCTGAAAAAGGTTTGGCTTCCTGAAATTGAGGGGAAGCGATCCAGTTTCCGGTATTATCAATATAACCATACAAATTATCATTTTCTACGACTGCCAATCCTTCATAAAACGAATCAGCATCGTAAAATTGAGCTTGAATAATCACCTTTCCTGTTTTATCGATATAACCCCAATCATCGCCTTGTTTGACGGGGGCTAATCCTTCCGAAAACGATTTAGCACCATCGAATTTAGCTGGAATCACCCAATTCCCTGTTTTATCGATATAACCCCACTTCCCATCGAGTTTTACCGGAGCTAGCCCTTCAGTAAATGAGCCAGCTAACTCGAATTGAGGCTGAATAACCCAGCTACCCGTTTGATCAATATAGCCCCACGTTCCATCAAACTTAACAGAGGCTAAGCCTTGGGAAAAATCATGTCCTGACTCTAACTCGAAAGGAAAAACAAGTTGCACAGGAACAGTGTGTTCACTGAGTCGAGAATTGGGGAAACCTCTGTTAACGGTTGATAAAATCTGACATCCTGATAGTTGAGTAACCAGCACTCCTAATAAGAGATGGGTTATATTGAAGAATACTCGATGTTTAATTAAGCGGAACTTATTTAAAAGGAACATAAGCGATCCAATAGTTTCCTTGCCGCTATAGGGGAGGCAGAGCCTCTCAGGAGCATTCCCAGGCAGAGCCTGGGAACGAGGGAGGGGCAGAGATTAGTGCATTATCGCTTTGCTACCCCTTCATTCCGTGCGGCTTGTTGTACGGCGGCGGAAACGGCTGTCACGACGCGCTCATCAAAAACCGATGGGATAATATGTTCTGGGTCTAAATCAGTGGTAGACATCAAAGACGCGATCGCCTTTGCTGCTTCTAAATACATGGTACTGGTAATCACTGAGGCGCGACAGTCGAGGGCGCCGCGAAAAACACCGGGGAAAGCCAGAACATTATTAATTTGATTGGGATAGTCGCTGCGCCCCGTTGCCATAACGGCGACATCATCTAATATCAATTCCGGCTGAATTTCTGGTATCGGATTCGCCATTGCCATAACAATGGGATCTGATGCCATCGAATGTACCATGTCTGGGGTGAGGACACCGGGGACACTGACGCCGAGAAACA
The DNA here is from genome assembly GCF_040226375.1 of Coleofasciculus sp. G2-EDA-02. Classification (NCBI taxonomy): domain Bacteria; kingdom Bacillati; phylum Cyanobacteriota; class Cyanophyceae; order Coleofasciculales; family Coleofasciculaceae; genus Coleofasciculus; species Coleofasciculus sp. G2-EDA-02. Next base: position 12,577 of record NZ_JAVKEW010000154.1, read on the forward strand.
CATCAGCCCCCACCATCGCACCCGCTAGAGAACCACTGGATTCAACTGCAAATTCCTGCTTTTGGGAGGTTAAATCGGTGCGTTTAGTTGAAAGAATGCCTTTAGAATCACACATCCAAATCATCTTCGCCCCAGCTTGACGCAATAGCCGCGCGATCGCAATTCCCGCCGCCCCAGCACCATTAATTACGATTCGCACGTCTTCCAGAGATTTCTTGACCAGTTTGAGGGAATTAATTAACGCCGCGAGGCTGACAATTGCTGTCCCATGCTGATCATCGTGGAAAACGGGAATATCTAAGACTTGCCGCAGTTTGGCTTCAATTTCAAAGCAACGGGGGGCGCTGATATCTTCTAGGTTAATCCCGCCAAAAACGGGAGCAATGTTTTTAACGGTTTCGATAATCCTATCGGTGTCTTGGTTTGCCAGACAGATGGGAAAGGCGTCAATTCCGGCAAATTCTTTAAACAGCATGGCTTTCCCTTCCATGACCGGTAATGCCGCTTCTGGACCTAAGTTGCCTAACCCTAATACGGCGCTACCATCTGTAATAATCGCTACCGTATTACTTTTTATCGTCAGGGAGTAAACTTTTTGTGGGTCATCTGCGATCGCAGTGCAAATTCGACCCACCCCTGGGGTATACGCCATAGCTAAATCGGCTTGGGTTTTCAGGGATAGTTTGCTGTCGATGCTGATTTTGCCCCCTCGATGCAGATTGAATGTGCGATCGTAGACATCGATCACCTTGATATGGGTAAGTGCTTTAACCGCTTGTACAATCTGTTCGGCGTGTTCGGTACTCGTCGCATCGATGGTGAGTTCACGAGTCGAAATTTTGTAGGTTTGGTTGATCAGGTTAATCTGTCCTAGGTTACCTCCCACTTGTGCGATCGCGTGAGTAACGGTGGCTAGCATCCCAGAACGGTTGGGAAGTTGGAGACGAATCGTTAAACTGAAACTGGAATTCGGTGTCAGGTCTGCCATGCTGGATTGATGTCGGGTTTCAAGCTTTCAATTGTAGACCCAATTCCCAGTCCTAGGGGAAGCTATTGGTGAACAGGTGCGGGGTTGTAGGGGCGGGTTTAACCGATAACGTTTGATTTATTACTTTTTTATTATGGCAAGTCTCTATACTGAAATCGAAATTAATGCTCCCAAGTCACAAGTGTGGCAGGTTTTGTTGGACAAACAGCAGTGGAAGTATTGGAACACGTTTCTATTTGACCGCGAACCAGAACAGCCCTTGGAAAAAGGACAAGCGGTATCTCTATCATTACGACGATTACCAAAGGATGAGGAAACGGAATTTGAACCCTTGGTAACACTCTTACAACCCGAAACTTGTCTGCGCTGGGTTTCGTCTATTCCCGGTTTTCGCAATGAGTACGTATTTGAGTTACAAGAGATTGGTCTAGGTCGGACTAAATATGTCCATAAAAGCCGTTTTTATGGCATATTAACTCGTGTTTTTGTCCCTTTTATTCGGCAAGATGAGCATCGGGGAATTCAACGCATGGCGCGGGAGTTGAAGCGGTATGTTGAGCATTTATAATGGTGGGAGATATGGCTATGTCTCTACAGGTTTATGAGGTGTAGCAAATCTTGTTGATACGATGTCAGATTGTATTTGTCGATAATTCAGTCCAATTAAGTTTTTAAAATAAATAGATGTTGGTTCTTTTAAGACAGACCTATAGTCTTTATGGAGTTGAGGGATAACAGAGGTACTATCGCTGAAAAACAGATGATTTCCGAGTACGAATATAGACTTTTCATTAAGAGACTCAATTAAAGCCTGTAATGTTATCTTTTTTTGCTTATGAATGTGATTAAATGCGGCTTTATCTTCTGCCAAAATTGCTTTAAATGCCATTAGCTCATCCTCGTTAAGCTGTTGAACGAATGCCAGTAAATTTAACCATTTTTGAGGTAAGATTAGGGATAAATTACGTTCAAGTATGGGCAAAGCCGTTTCAGTTGATGTTAAATTCTGCACCCGTAGGGTTTGCATTTGCTGTTGCAGAGCGGCATAATCGAATTCTAACTGCTGTTTAAGCTGTTCTAATCGTGCCAAGTCTTGATTCAGTTGCTTTTGTTGCTGATGCTTTTCTGTAAGTTGCTGCTGCATTTGATCCAGTTCCGATTTTAGCGGAGTTAGATTTTCCTGAACCCGCTGTTGCTGTATCCGTAAGGACAAAAATGCTTGATTCAGTTGCTCTAAACGCTGCTTTAATGCCTGGATCTGGGTATGTAAGTCGTAAGCTTCTCCACCTAAGTATTGCTTACGGCGTTCGAGTTCAGCTAAGTCTTGATGAAGATGTTCGTGTTGATGGAGTTTATCAGCAATTTCGGTTTGAAGCTGTTCGAGTTCAGAATGTAAGTGATTTAAGCGAGTTTCCGCTGGCTGAATTTGGGCAGTTTTTGCCCAGAGGGATTGATTGAGTTCACTTTGGTGTTTCTCTAGCTGCTGAATTTGCGATCGCAGCGTATCTATCTCCTCTAGGTGCTGCTGTTTGTTCTGTTGAACTTCACTGATTTCCTGATACAGGGTATTTCGTTGGTTATGCAATTCAGACACGCGACTCAGAAGCTGACTCCGTTCAGTTTGCAGGGCATTAATGCTGGCTTCGAGTTGGTGTTGCGTTTCCCTTCCCTGCATCAGTGATTCATACAGCAGGCTTTCTTCTTCCTCAAATTCTTGGATTTGATTGAGTAAAGCGTTTTTGCGCTGTTTTTCCCCTTGGATGCGTCGCCGATCCGCTACAATAACGCCAGTATAACTTGCCACAACGGTAACGACTCCATTAACCAAGGCTTTGCTAGGGTTAATGAATAATCCCACACCCACGCTGACGGTAAAAGCAACTGTACCAAGAAGCATTTGATTAACAAGTTGGTTCATGGGTCATTTGTCATTCGTCATTCGTTATTTGTCATACTGGCGCAGCGATAAGTAAGCTACATCCTTTGTCAGAAATTAGTAAACTCATAATTTATCATTCACAGGATGAATCCCTAAATCAGCGCTGAGAAAATCAACAAACTGGCGGGCGCTGCGCCCAGAACGTCCATTGTGGCGGGTTGCCCACTGAATTGCACGGGATTTTAAGTCATTTTGTGGTAAGTGTATGTCTGCTTGCTGGGCTAAATGATAGACGATGTTGAGATAAGTGTCTTGGTTTGCTGGTTCAAAGGTTAAGGTTAAGCCGAAGCGATCGCTAAAGGATAATTTCTCCTGTAAGGTATCCCAGGCATGGATTTCATCATTATCGCTGGGACGAGGGCGATCGGCAAAAAATTCCCGTACCAAGTGGCGTCGATTGGAAGTGGCATAAACGACTACATTTGGGGGACGGGCGGTGACACTTCCTTCTAAGACGACTTTTAATGCCTTAAACGCATCATCATCTTCTTCAAAGGAGAGGTCATCCACAAAGATGATAAACCTCTGTGGTACGTCTCGCAATTGCTCCACAATCATAGCTAGTTCTTTTAAGTCAGATTTAGCCACTTCAATCAACCGCAGTCCCTGATGCTTATACTTTTGTAATAAACCCTTGACTAATGACGACTTACCTGAACCACGACTGCCATAAAGTAAGACATGTAAAGCCGGATAACCCGCGAGTAAGAATTCTGTATTTTTAACTAACGTGGCTTGTTGAGACTCATATCCCACCAATTGAGTTAACTCAATCGGATCAGGGCGGGCGATACCAACTAATTGACCCGACTGCCAACGCAGGGCATGATATTGAGCAAATAACCCGGTACCATGTTGCCGATAGTAGGTGGCTAATTCTTCTAGAGATTCTGTCCAATCACTATGTTGGTGTAGAAATGTGGGCTTTACTGTTTCCAGACTCCAGGAAACAGGCTGTAATTCTAACTGAGAGGCTTTTTGCACCCACCGACTTAGCTGTTCGGCGCTGCATTGATACAGATGGTACAAGGCGCGTAAATCCTGTTTTGCCGCCATGACTAGGGCTTCTGGTAAATCTTGCAGGGCTACCCGTTGCACTTGCACAGTAAAGGGATTATCATCCTGGAGAATCTGCCGAATCAGATAATCTTGCCAGCTTTCTCCGTGGGCGGCTAAAATTTTGAACCAGCTACCATAAGCCACCAAGCAAGCCGTTTGCTCGGCTTCACCCTTGCTTAAGGTTTGCAACGTATGGATAAAAGCTTGTCCCACGTCGTTATGGAGAACGGATTGATACAGCAGCAGCGACGCGGCTTGGCGTTTGAGAAATTGGCTGGAGGCGTTAGCAGTTGTCTTTGATGATGGCATGACGCTTATTGTAGCGGATTACAGGATTTTGTAGAGACGTAGCATGCTACGTCTCTACAGTTAAATAAACTGCCCAAATTGCCATCGCCCGCAGATAATGACCTGCCCGAAATGTGCCAACGCTCGTAATCGCTTCCGGGGTGCGGAATTGTAAGCCATTCTCATACACCTGTCGCACCACTGATTCTGTCACTTTTAAGGCTTCATCCTTCATTCCCAATTGAATTAAAAATGCGGCTATGCCAAAATTAATCCCTGTCCACACTTCTAGGGGATGAATTGCATCTGGATGTTCGGGAGAACCGTCGGGTTTTACCCCATTCGCTGCACCAAATTGGGCATTATGGAACTTTAAAAAACACGATTCATAAACAGTTTTCAACGCTGACTGGGTGCATTCTGGGGGAACAATATCCGGCAATCCTAGTAATTGGGCATAGAACTGACCACAGAGTTGATCTGCCATCACCACATCAGAATCACTTTCGCTATCCAGGCGATAATATTGACCATTCCAGAGTTTTTGGTGATAAATCGGTTTCGCCTGTTGCAACCATTTCTGATAGTCGTTCAGGGTTTGTTGAATCGACTCCGGATCAGGCAGATCAATTGAAAAAACTAGGGTGTAGTTGTCCAGGAGAATTTGTGCGATCGCGCTTCCAGCTTCTAAGGCGGCTAACCATAACCCACCACAGTACGCGCTGACTCCCTGCAACTGCCAATCATCAAAGGTTTGATCCGGTGCGCCTGAGTTTTCCGGAATCCCATCACCATCGTGATCAAAGGTTTTCAGATACGCCAGCGCCCTAACAATTGCTGACCAACATTCGGCTAAAAATTCAATATCCTTCGACCCCGTAAACACAAACGTCCGATACACCTGCAAGACAAAATCACAGGGTAAATCTTTCCACTGATTACAATCTTGATAACTGGCAGAGTTTGTTTTTTCCCAAGGATGTTCATTGGGTGCGCCTAAATCGTGAGGTGTTGCATTGGCGGCTTTGCGAATCGCTGCGGCTTGGTTGTATCCAATAATCCGAGGCGTATCATCACTCGTGGGAATCGCCCGGGCAAAGGCTTCCAGTACCGCTTTATCCAATCGCGACCACAACATCGCTAGGGCAAAAGATCCATAAAGCCGCACATCTAAACTTTCGTACCAATGATACTCCAAGGATTCCAAAACCCCGAACTGACCCACCGGATCACCTTCATCGGCGGCACTCCAAATTGTCCCCCCAGCCGATAATAAATAGAGCTCATTAAACAGAGCCATTTTGAACCAATTGGGTAAATCCTGACGCTGTAAAATAGGATTTTGCCAGGAGGCAATTCGCTCTTGCCAAAGGTCAGTATGTTTGAGGGCAGTGCGGACAATTGACCAGGCATTATTTCCCGTGCGACCAAAGAAATCCGTATAACGGCGGTAATATTTAACCCCAGCCGAAAACTCAGTTACAGGAAAATCCCAAGCCAGGATAAATGGGATTTTGCGCGTTCTTCCTGGGCGTAGTCTTACTCGTACTGCGATCGCGCCAGCAATTTGTTCTCCGGGTTCGGCGGGAGTTTCGTCTTGCACATCGCTGAGACTCCCGTCACTGGCAAACGTATTCCACACGTCTGCTCCATCCCCTGTGGGATTCCAGCGACAGTGATAGAATACCTCCTGACTTGGATTCGTCACCGTGGCAAAACAGAGTTGTCCTTCGCCTTCCTCAATCTCATCCCGCAGCCTAACTCGGTCTAACAGACAACCCACCCGGAAATTATCCACAATCCATTGATTATAATTCCCGGTGCTATTTCCCCAACGGGGTTGATACTCGTAAACCGGACTTCCATCATCCCGTACCTGAACCTGGGGATGCTTAATCGCATTTGTAAACCAGCCCACCATATTCTGCCAGGTGAGCATAATACTTAAAATAATCGGCTGATCCGTGGGATTATGGGCAGTCCATTCAAACACCGCCACCGGATAACTGCTTTCTTGATAACAATCTGCCCAAATCGGGGAAAACTGTTGGCAGGTTAATTCGGTTTGAAACACATTCTCGTAGACAAACCAACTCCGGGGATAAAGGGCGTGATAGGTTCCCGTTCGTAGAGACGCGCCATGGCGCGTCTCTACATTAGGCGACGTGGGATACCATTGCCATTTGCCCAGACTACCATCCTCTGGGGGTTCGGTACAGAGGGCATAAGCTTGGGCGTCTTGGTTTTCTTGCTGTTCAAAGACGCTAAACTGACAAGCTGGCAGACGTTTGAATGTATGTTCTCCCCCATCCAGATGCCATAGATTAAAGTCTCCCCGTGAAGAGCGCCCCAAACAACCTGCGCCAAATCCACCAAGGGGCATACCATGCCAGGGTCCATCATCCAGATTACTGGCATAGCGTACAGTGTAGGGATTCTCCCAGCCCTGTCCAATCGGACGTTGCCAGGTACAATCGGGGATAGTTGGGCGCGGTGGTTGATAGATCATGCTTTCGATCTTACGGCGTAGTTGGTCGCTTGCACTATTTTGGATCAATCTCACCTCTTGCACCATGTAGGGGCGGGTTTCACGACTATCTTTTCCGTTGCACAAGGGATGGGACTAAACCCGCCCCTTTCAAAGGTTTAGCGATTTCCCGTGAAACCATGTAGGGGCGGGTTTCACGACTATCTTTTCCGTTGCACCCAGATCCAAATAAACCCGCCCCTTTCCCAGGTTTAGGGATTTCCCGTGAAACCATGTAGGAGCGGGTTTCACGACTATCTTTTCCGTTGCACCCAGATCCAAATAAACCCGCCCCTTTCCAACCGGGAAAATCTGATGCTATTTGTTCAGGAAGTAGCGCAGCAAGAGGTTATTCAGATAATATTGATTTGATATAATCTTTAACAAAAATTAAATACTAACCAATTGCATAAAATCTAAGTAATGCTTACTATCACTTAGGGGAGAACTCCTGTAGATGAAACGCTGAGACGTTAAAATACTGACGATACAAGTTGCAGCTAGGCAGCACGCGATCGCCTTGTAGATGCACCAATCCCATGGTCTGTAATTGTAATGCTTGTTCCCATTCTAATTCCACAGGTTTTTGCGAACTTGTCACTTGGGTAAATGCTGAATAAAGTTCTGGGTACTGTCGCAGATTCGATAATTGCTGATACAGGTATTCACTGTAAATTCTCACTTTTCTGGTATACTTAACTAACAACTCTTCTAGACTAAAATCTTGTTGCCAAATGTAATAAAGTGCCTTTCGGATCAGATAGGGATGACCCCCAACTAGAGACATTAGCTGTTTTACCTGATCAATATCCCAATTGAATCCATACCGCTGCACTAAATCTTGTACTTGATTCCGGGTAAATTCTGGCAACCCAATTGATAGTCCCACATTAAACGATGAGTGATGAATCATCAAGGGCATATAAATTTCTGTTGAATAAACAACGACTAACCGCAGTTTTTCCCAGACTCGGCTTAGACTGTTTCCGTACTTAGCTTTCTCATTCCAGGTTCGCAACAGGCAAAAAAAATTTGAGGCAATTTCCGGGTATTCAAAGATTACTTCAACATGATCTAAGCCAATGACTATAGGGCTGTCAATTTCTGCTAACAGATAGTTCTCAAAGTAATCCGTGCTACTGAATTTGCCACCCAACATATTATCCCAATAATCAGCCACCTGATTCGGTAACCCTAAACTTTTACCAATGCTGGCGCAGAACCATTGTAAGAATTTATCGAGATCACTTAAAACATGGCTACTCGCAAGCTGAAAGCTTAAGGTTACAGTATGATACTCTTGCCATCTTGCTTGCTGTAAAATTTTTGCCATTAGGGATGTTTTCCCCATTTGGGTGGGAGCATGAATGCGAATTAATGCACCCGGTTGTCCAATAGCATCGTAGCAGCGTTCTTCAATGGGAGGACGTTCTATATAAAAGGAAGACTCTAGCGGAACTTGACCTCCGGGTAATTCAGGAATATCACACGATGTTGCACAATTTTTTGTAGCGGATGTAACAGATAATTGATTTTGGCACGATAAAGTTTCTGAACGAACTGACTGAGTGGCTATATCGATTGCTTTCTCTACTATCCACTCTTTCGCTTTACGTTCCAGAACCACTGAAAAATTCTTTTTATTAACTTTTGTACCAAGCACTTGAGAGAGAAAGTTCCATAACTTGGCACCAACTGTCTTGGCGTGAGCGCTGGAGAAACAGTAAGTTTCGGCAATTTGCTCATAGGATTGATGTTGCCAAGATCCCCGCAGGACAGCCATTTGCAGAGTATTTAAGTGTTGCTGGGTTTGAGTATAGACAAAGGATTGCAAGAGTTCAAGTGCTTCTTCAAGACGCATGAGTATTTTTACTCCTATAGACACACCTGTGGACAAGTTGACCTGAACTTCATAAAACCTGCCTACTGTTTTACACAAGCTTGATAAACCTGACTAACTTTTTTATGAAAACTTCACAAAACCTGCCTACTGTTTTACAAACGCTTCATAAAGGGCGTGACTTCTTCATGGGAACTTTATAAAACTGAGCTGAGATGTTCCTACTTTTTGCTACTGACAGCGCTGAAGAGACAGTTTAAGCTACCGAATGACAGCTAAATAAATAGCTTTTACCTTTTGGAGAAACGAGTTATATGTCTACTTCTACCCTTGTAAAACTTTCAGCCTTTGCAGCCAGCTTCGTTAGTATGGTTGGATTCTCAACTGTATTCAGTGTTGAACCTTCTTATGCTTCCATAGTTAATGGAGGGTTTGAAACTGGTAATTTTGACGGATGGGAAACCCTAGGTAATACCAGTATTGAGACATCAGCGTTTGGCAGTGGTCCCAAGGAAGGAAATTTTCAAGCGTTACTACAGACGAGTTCAATTAATGATTTTGATTTAGAAGACTTTCTCGGATTACCTTCAGGCAGCTTGGATGATCTGGAAAACGGAGATGTCACTGAAGGATCGGCTATCAAACAAACATTTACGGCAAAGGCGGGTCAAGTTGTAAAGTTTCATTGGAATTTTCTTACAGATGAGCTAGACTTTGACGACGATCCATTGAGTTTCAATGACTTTGCTTTTGTTTCACTAACATCGTTAAGTGAATTAGGCGACACTTCCTTAAGCTTCATGAACTCGTTAACACCATTTTCTGATGAAACAGGGTTTGAGGAGTTTTCCTTTGTAATCCCAACAACTGGAACCTATACTTTAGGAATTGGTGTTACCGATGTCGGTAATCGCGTTTTCGAGTCCGGATTATTGGTTGATAAAGTTGCAGTGACCCCCGAACCCGCTTCGGTTCTAGGACTTTTAGCCGTAAGCGTTCTAGGTGCTGGCTCAGCTTTTAAGCGTAAACAACAGCACAAAGCTTAAGTTTATAGCCTTAAGCAACTCAAAAAACATGGCTTCTATATGGAGACCACTCACCAAAAATACCTGGGTAGGTCTCCCTTTTTGAATAAAGTATTAAATTTAATCCAAAACCTAGAATTGCTATATCTAATAGAAGTTCAGAGAAGATTACTCATGTTTTCCATTTACATCCTCACCCACAACGAAGAATTAGACATCGCTGCCTGCATTGAATCCGCCCTGCTTTCAGATGATGTCATTGTTGTAGATTCATTCAGCACAGATCGCACGATTGAAATTGCCTCCCGCTATCCCATCCGGATATTACAGCACACATTTGAAAGCCACGGAAAACAACGCACCTGGATGCTGGAAGCGATTCCTACTAAATATGAATGGGTCTACATTCTAGAAGCCGATGAACGCATGACTCCCAAACTGTTCCAAGAATGTCTGGACACCATCAAAAACCCCGAACACATCGGCTATTATGTGGCAGAACGAGTCCTGTTTATGGGTAAATGGATTCGCCACAGCACCCAGTATCCCCGCTATCAATTGCGCCTGTTCCAGAAAAATAAGGTCTGGTTTACAGATTATGGTCACACCGAGCGAGAAGTTTGTAACGGTTCCACAGGTTTCCTAAACGAAACCTATCCTCACTATACCTGTTCAAAAGGCTTGACGCGCTGGATAGATAAGCATAATCGCTACTCCACAAATGAGGCGGCTGAAACATTACGACAACTCGAACAGGGACAAGTGAATTGGTGGAATTTGTGCTTGGGTCAATCAGAAGTCGAACGACGGCGAGCTTTAAAAGATTTGTCCTTGCGTCTTCCCTTCAGACCTTTGGTGCGCTTCATTTATATGTATTTTTTCCTCGGTGGTTGTTTAGATGGTCAAGCCGGTTTTGCTTGGTGTACACTACAGGCATTCTATGAATATCTAATTGTTCTCAAGAGTTGGGAGATGCAACAGCAGCCAATTGCATCAGGAAATAAGCGACAGGAGAATAACGGACTAGAAACAAATAAACAATACCTTTCCTTTGATGAAGAAGCACAAATCACTGTAGGTTAATACGCCCCTACGCACTAATTGACACACACATTAGTAAAATTCATCATCTTAAGTACGGGAGAGTTCCTCCTTCTCAAATTTTGAATACTCTTTCTTCTATTCCACAGTTTCTCCCAGCAAAAACTGTATCCAAGTCTCAATATTACGTTTAGGAATGAAAATCGCGATCGCTTCATCGGATTGACGACTTTGTTAGGAATCTTCGCTAAAACATGTAGCATTTTAAATTCCCCTGCTCTGCTGAGCGAAACGCAGTTTAGCTCGCGCATCTGGTGAGATTCTGACGCTCCTTATGTCGCTATCGCTGCGCGTCACGCTTCGCTCTCATAAGACACGTTAGAAGAATGCAACTTGGTATCAAATAAAAGTGAAGTACCCCAACCTCAGCGAAGCAGGTTGGGGCTTCTAACATCCCCACATCAGCTAAAACATTAAACAGTGATCGCTCTGGCAGGTGGTATTGCGGTTTTCAGTCTGATGCAGTACATCGGTAAGGGCGCAAGGATGGTGCCCCTACATTCGGGTGTACCTCATCTGCTTGGCGATATTGATATCCAACCCCCCTTGAGAGTCTGTGTCCTTTTATCCCTGTCTTTCAGGGTTGCCAATGTTATGTGTCTACATGCACCTCAGTAACTATGTAAAACTGAGTGTAATTTTGCCCAGATTGAGTTAAGTGCAAAGTTTTGTGAATAATATTTAGAGCAACTACTTCAATGAATGTAAATAAATGTAAAGTAAATTGAGCAACTTCCTATCGAATTGTGTCAAACGATGGCTAAAACGCTGCATGGGTCAGCATTTTCTGGTAAAACCACTAAAGTTGCCCTAACTGTAACGCCAAGCCGATTGTTCCAAGCGGAAGCCAAGCTAACCTTCCCTGGAACCCTACTAATGAGAAGAGAACAAGGATCAAAAGGAGCTAGAACCGCATGTTCACTCACGTCAAGTCCACCATTCGTCACATCACCCCCGATGACCCCAAGAATCGTCATGTACTGAAGGTGGTCTATGTCGTGCTAGAGCCACAATATCAAAGTGCTTTATCAGCGGCTGTCCATTCAATTAATCAAAATCAGCCAGATATCGCCATTGACATGAGTGGCTACTTAATCGAAGAACTCCGCGACCCCCAAAACTATGAGGCATTTCAGCAGGATATTGCCAAAGCGAATATCTTTATCGCCTCTCTAATCTTTATCGAAGACTTAGCGGATAAGGTTGTCGACGCCGTCCAACCTCATCGCGATCGCTTAGATGCGGCGGTGGTATTCCCCTCTATGCCGCAGGTGATGCGCCTGAACAAATTAGGCAGCTTCTCTATGGCACAACTGGGTCAATCCAAGAGTGCCATCGCCCAGTTCATGAAGAAGCGTAAAGAAAAGTCAGGCTCATCCTTCCAAGATGGGATGCTGAAGCTATTGCAGACGCTGCCCAAAGTCCTGAAATATATGCCCATCGATAAGGCACAGGACGCCCGGAACTTTATGCTGTCGTTCCAGTATTGGCTAGGAGGTTCCTCCCAGAATCTGGAAAACTTCCTGTTAATGCTCGCAGATAAATATGTCCTCAAAGGCAGAACCCTAGAATTTAAAGACCCGGTGGTTTACCCAGACATGGGACTTTGGCATCCCCTGTCTACAAAGATGTTTGAGGATGTCAAAGAGTATCTCACCTGGTATAACAATCGCGACGATATATCTGAGGATTTAAAAGACCCCTTCGCCCCCTGTGTCGGTTTAGTCCTGCAACGCACTCACCTCGTCACCGGGGATGATGCCCATTATGTGGCAATGGTACAGGAACTAGAAGCCATGGGCGCACGAGTTCTACCTGTTTTTGCTGGGGGACTGGATTTTTCCAAACCCGTGGATGCCTTTTTCTATGACACCCCCACGAGTAAGGGACAAGCCAATGTAACTCTGGTGGATGCGGTGGTGTCTCTGACTGGATTTGCCCTAGTTGGGGGTCCGGCGCGACAAGATCATCCCAAGGCGATCGAATCCTTAAAACGCCTCAACCGTCCCTATATGGTGGCATTGCCCTTAGTCTTCCAAACCACTGAAGAGTGGGAAGGAAGTGACTTGGGATTACACCCGATTCAGGTAGCACTGCAAATTGCCATCCCAGAATTAGACGGCGCGATCGAACCGATTATTCTATCCGGACGAGATGGCACCACCGGGAAAGCGATCGCACTTCAGGATCGGATTGAAGCCGTGGCAAATCGGGCGCTGAAATGGGCAAGCCTGCGCCGTAAGCCGAAACTGGATAAGAAGGTAGCGATTACAGTATTTAGTTTCCCGCCGGATAAGGGGAATGTAGGCACCGCCGCCTATCTGGATGTCTTCGGGTCGATTTATAAAGTCATGGAAGCCCTGAAGCATAACGGCTACGACGTGGAAGACTTACCCGAATCCGCCGAAGCGCTGATGCAAGAAGTCATCCATGACGCCCAGGCACAATATGCCAGTCCCGAACTGAATATTGCCTACCGCATGTCAGTGATGGAGTATGAACGGTTTACCCCCTACTCCACCCGTTTAGAAGAAAACTGGGGTCCACCACCAGGACATTTAAATAGTGATGGACAAAACCTACTCATTTATGGTAAGCAATTCGGCAACGTGTTTATTGGGGTGCAGCCCACGTTCGGCTATGAAGGCGATCCAATGCGGCTGCTGTTCTCCCGTTCCGCCAGCCCTCACCACGGATTTGCCGCTTACTACACCTATTTAGAACATCTCTGGCAAGCGGATGCCGTATTGCATTTCGGGACTCACGGGTCCTTAGAATTTATGCCCGGTAAGCAGATGGGGATGTCCGGGGATTGTTACCCGGATAATTTAATTGGTTCGATTCCCAATCTCTACTATTACGCGGCAAATAATCCCAGTGAAGCGACGATCGCCAAGCGTCGCAGTTACGCCGAAACCATTTCCTACCTGACCCCTCCGGCTGAGAATGCGGGCTTATATAAAGGGTTGAAGGAACTGAATGAATTAATTGGGTCCTATCAAACCCTAAAAGACACCGGACGCGGTATTCCAATTGTGAACACAATTATGGATAAATGCCGCTTGGTGAATCTGGATAAAGATATCGCCTTACCCGAAAAAGACGCCAGTGAACTGAACCCAGAGGAACGGGATACCCTGGTGGGGTTAGTGTACAAAAAGCTGATGGAGATTGAGTCTCGGCTGTTACCCTGTGGGTTGCATGTAATTGGCAAACCGCCCACTGCTGAGGAAGCGATCGCGACTTTAGTGAATATTGCTAGTTTGGATCGTCCAGAGGAAGAAATCCAGAGTCTACCGGGGATTATCGCCAACAGCATTAACCGGGATATCGACGAGATTTATCAAAATAACGACCGAGGTGTCTTAGCGGATGTGCAGTTGCTGCAAGACATCACCCAAGCCACTCGCAAAGCTGTAGCGGCGTTAGTGCAAGCCCAAACCGATGCGGAGGGGCGGGTGTCCAAGGTGACGAGTCTGAATTTCTTTAATATGCGGAAACGCACCCCTTGGATAGAAGCATTAATTGATGCGGGGTACTGTCAAGTTGACTCCGATGCAATTAAACCCCTATTTGAATATCTGGAATTTTGTCTCCAGCAAATTGTCGCCGATAACGAACTTGGGGCGATGCTGAAAGCGTTGGAAGGGGAATATGTGCTTCCAGGACCTGGGGGTGATCCCATCCGCAACCCGGATGTATTACCCACCGGGAAAAATATCCACGCCCTTGACCCCCAATCCATCCCCACCACGGCGGCGGTAAAATCGGCAAAAATCGTCGTAGACCGCTTATTGGCGCGACATCGGGCGGAAAACGGCGGGAATTTGCCCGAAACCATTGCCTGTGTTCTCTGGGGAACGGATAATATCAAAACCTACGGGGAATCCCTGGCACAAATTATGTGGATGGTTGGGGTGAAGCCGGTTCCCGATGCGTTGGGACGAGTGAATAAATTAGAATTGATTTCCCTGGAAGAGTTGGGGCGTCCCCGAATTGATGTGGTGATTAACTGTTCTGGGGTATTCCGGGATTTGTTTATCAACCAGATGAATCTGTTGGATCAAGCTGTGAAAATGGCGGCTGAGGCGGATGAACCTGAGGAGATGAACTTTGTCCGCAAACACGCGATGCAACAGGCGGCGGATATGGGAATTAATCTGCGCCAAGCGGCGACGCGGGTGTTCTCCAATGCGTCGGGTTCCTATGCCTCGAATGTGAATCTAGCAGTGGAGAATAGCACTTGGGAAAGCGAATCAGAGTTACAGGATATGTATCTGACACGGAAATCCTTTGCCTTTAGTGCGGATAATCCGGGAACGATGGAACAGAATCGCCAGATTTTCGAGTCTTCGTTGAAAACGGCGGAGGCGACGTTCCAGAATCTGGATTCTTCGGAGATTAGTTTGACGGATGTGTCTCACTATTTTGATTCTGATCCGACGAAGGTGGTATCAACCCTGCGTCAAGATGGTAAGACGCCTGCATCTTATATTGCTGATACGACGACAGCAAACGCCCAGGTGCGGACGTTATCGGAGACGGTGCGTTTAGATGCGCGGACTAAGCTACTCAATCCGAAATGGTATGAGGGGATGCTGAGTCACGGGTATGAGGGAGTGCGAGAACTCTCGAAGCGGTTAGTCAATACCATGGGTTGGAGTGCAACGGCTGGCGCGGTGGATAACTGGGTATACGAGGAAGCCAATGAGACGTTTATCCAGGATGAAGAAATGCGGAAGCGGTTGATGAATTTGAATCCCCATTCCTTCCGCAAGGTGGTGTCCACGTTGTTGGAAGTGAATGGACGCGGGTATTGGGAGACGAGTGAGAGTAATCTGCAGATGTTGCGGGAGTTGTATCAGGAGGTTGAAGATCGGATTGAAGGGATAGAATAGTCGGTGACCTGACCATTGTAGAGACGCGCCATGGCGCGTCTCTACACAATGATCGGGGAAAACCCATAACCTGGCATAAAACAAATATCGGGTTGAATCCCATTAACCCACCAAGGATCAAAGAAGGTTTGATATTTCTTCACCATCTGTACCCGCGATCGCACCATTTTCTTCACTGATGTTATAGTCGGTGATATGACCATTGTAGAGACGCGCCATGGCGCGTCTCTACACAATGATCGGGGAAAACCCATAACCCTGTACAAACCCATGACCTTGTACAAAGGAAAATATCGGGTTGAATCCACCCGATTACCCCACAGAGACTATAGCGCAAATGGCTGGTATTTCGTCACCATCTGTACACGCGATCGCACATTTTTCTTCGGTGATGTCATATCAGGAGAAATACACCTATCCAAGATTGGGCAAATCGCCCAACAATTCTGGGCAGAAATTCCCACCCATTTTAAACATGTGTGTATTGATGCCTATGTGATCATGCCCAATCATGTCCATGGAATTATTGTAATCGACCGCCCACATAATACAGAGACGCGCCATGGCACGTCTCTACACCAATCCCCAACCCAGTCAAAAGATTCTGCAAACAAATTTGGACCACTAAAGCCTAATTCATTGCAGTCTATCGTCAATGGTTACAAATCATCTGTCACTCGCTGGTGTAGACAAAACGGTCACGAATATTTTGCTTGGCAACCGCGATTTTATGACCACATCATTCGCGCTGATGGATCATTAGACCGAATTCGAGACTATATTATCAATAATCTGGCTAAGTGGGAAGACGACAAGGATAATCCCGCAAATTTGTGGATGTAAAAAATTATCAGGGAAAACCCATAACCCCGTCAAAATACTAGGGCATTGTAAACTTTTGTAGTAAATGCGTAAACTTCTGCAAATATTCCGGATAATACGATAGTATAACGATATCCCAATCCCAAGGGGGATAGTGGCAGACAAAATCATCTAAATTTTGGATAAATAAACGCTATGCCTATCAATATCGCACCATCCACTATACCCAACGGTTTCGTCATTGATGAAATTCTCGGCAATCTATTTGGGTTCGGTTCTGTAGTCAAAGGTAACGGTGACTTTGATGGAGATGGGTTTAATGATTTCCTGATTAGTGCGCCGGGAGCTGGTTCGGGTTTGGGTGAACTTCATGTCGTTTTTGGCAGCAATGATTTAACCACTTCTTCTACTCAGACTATTTCCCTAAATTCCCAATTTTCGCCGCAAGTATCAGTAAGTATTGGCAATATTAATGGTGATGGCACAGATGACATCATTATTGGTGATCCTTTTGCTAACAACACAAATAATCAAGGTCGAACTTATGTCCTTTATGGTGATATAAGTCGGTCTATAGCTACCGATGTAACCAGCTTACTAGGGCAAGGCTTTACTATTGTTAATAGCGATAGTAATGCAAATATTTCAGACGCATTAGGATGGTCAGTTAGTAGCGGAGATATCGATGGTGATGGCACAGATGATGTGATTATTGGAGATCCGGCTGCTGATTCTAATAATGGAAATGTTCATGTCATCTTCGGTACAAATCTTAATGGTGGTCACTCAGGTACATTCGATATTAGTACTGCTCCTCCTACCGATTTTCTGACCTTTAGCGATCCTAATCCTAGTCCTAACCCAAAAGGTTTAGGATTCTCAGTGGGAAGTGGAGATATCAATGGAAACAATAAAGATGATGTAATTATCGGTGCGCCTGATACTAATAATTTCAATGGGGAAACTTATGTAGTCTTTGGCAATGGCACACGCGGGAGTATAGCTACGTCTACTACAAGTTTAACTGGTGCCAATGGTTTTATATTTCAAGCCGCTTCACAAGAAATATTAGGCTGGAAAGTCAGTAGCGCCGGCGATATTAACGGAGATAGCAATGACGACTTCATTGTTACTGCACCTTCACCAGTCATTGTTACTGCACCTTCACCAGCTCTCAATCTTCAAGGTCGCGCTTATGTCGTCTATGGCAACAACTCAGGCTTCCCATCAACTCTGACTACTAGCAGCATAATTAATGGTACTGGTACAGATGGCTTTTATATTGATGGTCTGAATAACAATGACTTCTTAGGTTACGCAATTAGCGCCGCCGGAGATGTCAATGGTGATGGAATTGATGATTTCCTGATTGCCGCACCTTATGCAGATACCAATAGTCTCAACGATTCTGGTCAAGTATATGTAGTTTATGGTCGTCAAGGAGGCTTTGGCTCAAATCCAAAACTTGATCTTAATAGTTTAGCACCAGATCAGGGTTGGTTCGTTGAAATTGATGGTCTTGCAGCTAATGATTTAACTGGGTTTTCAGTAAGTGATGCCGGAGATGTAAATGGTGATGGAATTGATGACTTTTTAATTGGTGCACCCGGTACTAACGGTGGTGTGGGTACTACTTATGTTGTCCTTGGTCAAGAAACCGATAAACCCATTCCAGACACAACCGTTGTTGATATCACAGGTGCTTACCCCTTAATTGGAGAAAGGCGCACATTTATAGTTAGCTTCGACAACGTCGCCTCTTCTCCCGGAAATGTCGGTTATGCTCCTTTTGTCAATTTGTACCTCGATACCACTGGTACTGATGGGATGGCTGATGACAATGGGGTAATGACAGATACTTATGATGGTCTTACCCTGATTCCTAACGGCATACGATACATTCTTGACCAAGATATTTCATCGGTTGTTGACCCTGATACTGGTAATACGATTAGCGATGGGTTGCATTCGGTTCCTCTGAGTGTTTTGGGGATACAACCAATATTAGCAACCATCTACCTTGATAACTCTGGAAATCTTGTAGTAGATCATCCTTATGCTGGCACAATCGAAGTTCCATCAGGATTTAATCAAGGAGATACATTATATGTAATACCCTTACCTCAAGGTAGTTTTACCCCAGATCAACCCGATGCTAAACTTGAAATTGACGTTCAGATCAGTAATTTAGCTGACTATAATCAGCCGCTCAAGCTCTCTACTAGCGGTGGTTTCCGGTTGGGTGCAAATGCCGTATCGAACAGTCAGCCAATTGATCCAATAATGGAATCAAATGACGACGTTACCGAAAATTATTTAAAACCGCTGCTGTACCGAATTCGGAAACACTACACAGGTCCGGAAAACGAAACTGTCACTGGAGAAAACTTCAGTAAACAGTACAATATCTCAGTGGGTATTGCGCCGGGACAGACAATCGATAACCTGGCAATTCAGGATATTTTGCCCGATAATCTCCAGTTTAAGAGTGTTGTTAGTACGAGTGGCGGTACACCTACTATAACTAAAACTCCCCCTGGTTCAGGTGGTACTCTAATTGCTGCCTTTCCTAATCCTGTAACAGGTAATGCCAGCCTCAATTTTGATTTCTATATCCCACTCTTAGACAACAGTACTACTGACGTTATCAACCCTCAAACTGGGAATGCAGTTACTTCAACAGATATCGCTAAATTAGATCCAAGTCTTGTATGGAATCCGCTAGATCCACGAGATGGTCAACCTTTCGCCGGACCCTACAATCCTCCAGATAATACTGCCACCACCTTCATTGAACCCAATGCAACTCATACTCTATATGATCGGTCACTCGCTATTCAAAAAACCTGGAATCGAGTATTACCAAATGGTGATACCAAAGCACTAGGATTAAGTCCGGGAGATGTGATTGAATACACCATGAATTTCCAGGTGTCTGATTATTTCGCCTTCGGGAATGTCAATATCAATGATATATTTTCCGATGGTCAGAAATTCGATACCAGTTTCACCCCGACTTTTACAATTAACGAGCATAATGTCGTTACTACCGGTTCATTTACCAACTCTGGAGACTTCACTTTTGTCGATCCAAGTGGGGGTAGTAGTGGCACAGTTAACTTAGATATTTCTCAAGCGTTATTGTCATTAGCTCCACAGTCTAATCCTAATGATAAATTATTAGGTGGGAATATTTTTGACTCAGGTGGTTATGGTGCTACTTTTGGTGCAACTACAGGGCAAATAAAATTCCGCACAGTAATACAGGAAGATTTTACGGGAAGTTTTCCTGATACATCGGTTGACAATGGTGACTTTTTCAGGAATACTGCCACAATTACAGGGGATGTTTTAAATGTTAATCCTGGTCAAAACTTCGCTCCTCATATCGACACTGGAAATAATTTACCTTTCAATGAGTCAGATTCTAGTAGCACATACTTCTACTTACCTCGTGGTAAATTTAATAGCAATTCGGGACAAGATGATGGCTATGAAGTAAGCGTTTTTCAGATTAAGGACAGTGATGGGAATCTGAAAACTGGTAATACTGTTGTAGCTGGGGATGAAGTTACTTATCGGATCAAATATACTCTGCCTTTTGCCGACATAGAACAGCTAAAATTTACATCTTTCCTTCCTTTACCTGTTTTCAATGAAAGTCTCAGTCGATTAGATATAACAACGGTACACAGTGGATCACCTGTTTTAGAGCAAATCGTTTATGGTCCGATGGATACGCTTAATACCTTTTATGGTAGTGTCAATCCAATCATACCCTCGACAGGTCCAAATCTTTCTGTTGGGCGTCAAAACAATTCTTTGCTGTTCAACTATGGAACCTTTGACGATCCTGGCACCGTTGCACCCCAAACTATTGACCTTCTCTATACCTTAAAAGTAGGAGATCAGGTAACAGAAAATAACCTGTTACTAACTAATCTGGTTTATGAACAAGAGGGTAGTACCAATGGTGGTTCTCGCGCCTTTGCTAAATATGCTTTACTTGAATTAGCGCAACCAGAACTCAAGATTACTCAGGGTGTAGTCGCAACCAGCGCAGCTAATGCTGTGTTTAGCGAATTTTTCCCTGTTATTGGAAATCCTCCCACCCTTGAATTTACTGCTCCTGGAACCTCAGAGTTAAGATTCACTGGAACAATTAACTCCAAGACTCTTAGCACCACTAATTATTTCGATAGTGATATAACGGCTGATTTGAGTGATGCTCCGGGTAGTAATCTAGCTCATAATGGAGATAATAATTCAATAACGGATTTAGTCACCTATGCCATCATTCTGGAAAACACTGGCACAAGTCCTAATGGTGCATTTGATGTACTGATTAAAGATAATCTGCCCACAGGATTAAAGATACCCATAAGTGGGCTAAATCTTCAAGTGGCTTATGGGAATGGTGCTTTGATTAATTCCAGTGACATTGAGTTTTTAGGCGGTGGTCCTGACGGAATAAGCGGTACTCCTGATGATCTCTTTGGTAATGGGATTCGCTTAAATGATTCTGCTACAGGTGCGATCGCCGCTTATAATTCTACCAGTGGCGATAACGTTGTAGTCATAACTTACGACTTAGAAGTAGATGATAATCTTGCCGACGAGACGATCATTACCAATAAAGCCATTTTAGAAGAATATTCCAGTTCTGAAGGTGGTGCTAAATTCTTACCTGGCTCTCAGTCGCTGACGGATGATGCTCAAGTCAAAACACAACCTGATCTTCAAGAACAATTTCATACATTTCTAGATTTGTTAGATGGTATGCCAGGTAATTTACCAGAAAACACTGGTGTTACAGGTGCTGCAGGTGAAACGTTTACAGCCTTGCCTTACCTGGGGAGTGGTGACTTAACCTACAATGTGATTGTGAACAAAGGAGCATTGACAGTATATGATTCGACATCAGGAGTCAACAATCTATTCAATCCTTTTGATTCAATAGATTTAACTAATCTTGAGTTTCAGGTTAAACCATTTTTAGGGTTCTTGTTCAACGGAGGCTATACCGTTAGTGTCGAAGTATCTGACTCAGATACTACTAATAATCCGGCGGGTATAGATTTTGATGTCCAAGATACTTTTGACTTTACGATTGATCTGCTTGGAAAAGTAACCAACAACGACATTATTGGTGCAACAGTCTTCTTCGACGCCAATCGTAACGGAGAATTAGACAACAACGAATCCTTCGCTATCACCGATGCCCAAGGCTCCTTTACCTTTACCGATGACTTACTTATCTATGACACCAATAGTGACGGAATTCTCGACATCTCTGAAGGTCAAATCGTCTCCCTGGGTGGAATTAACACCGCCACAGGATTAACACAAGACACCGCCTTCATCGCCAGCCCTGATGCCTCTGTAGTAACCCCATTAACTACTGTCATCGCTGAATTAATCCGACGCGGATTGACGCAACAGCAAGCCAATGATTTATTCACTAACGCCTTCTCAATTCCCAATACCATTGACATCAATACCTTCAATCCCGTAGAGGCGATCAATAATAATCAAACTGATGCCGTTACCGCCTATACCGCCCATAGCCAAATCGCCATCTTAATCAGCCAAGCGGCTACCATTGTTTCACACTTCGCCAACGCCTCCCCAAGTCAAATCCTGGATAATCTGGTAGGGGCAATCGCCAATAAAATCCAAAGTGGTATACCCTTAGATTTAACGAATCCTACCCAATTGGAACCGATTATCACCAATGGCGCGGGAATTCCAGCTGGAAACACCAGCCTTATCCAAGGATTCGCTCAAATCATCGCCGCCGCCAACCAAACTATTCAGGATTTTGCGAATACGTTGCCCATAGAATCTCTGGAAGTGCAATTTGCCAAAGTAGAAAAGGTGGCATTGGCTGAAACCAAACAAGATATCCAAGATGTTCTCAACGGAAATAAAACCATTACCCAAGCCATAGAAGAGAACACGGGTACAGCTTTACAAAACCAGATTGATACAGCACTTGTCTTCAGCGCCGATCCTACTGATATTGCTCTGACGAATACTGCAGTCGCCGAAAATTTACCGATTGGTGTAGCCGTTGGTACTCTTTCTTCTGTAGATTCTGAGTTAGGAGAAACCCATTCCTATAGTTTAGTTTCTGGCACAGGAGATACGGACAATAACGTATTTGAAATTGTCGGCAATACCCTAAAAACCAAAGCCTCCTTCGATTACGAAACCCAGAATTCCTATAACATTCGCGTCCAAACCTCTGATGGTAATGGTGGCATTTTCTGGAAGGAATTTACAATTGGTGTCACCGATGGAAACGAGATTCTCGAAATTGTCGGGACAGAAAAATCGGATATTCTTTTTGGTACTCCTGACAACGATATCATTGATGGTTTAGGTGGAAATGATACCATCTACGCCAATCAGGGTGATAACACCATCTATGGTGGTACTGGAATTGACCGGATTGACGCCGGTGACGGTAATAATTTCATCGATGCTGGTGCTGGAAACGATACCATCTACGTGGGTAATGGCGACAATATCATCTATGGTGGTACTGGAATTGACCGGATTGACGCCGGTGATGGGGATGATTTCATTGATGGTGGGGATGGAAATGATACCATCTACGCCAATCAGGGTGATAACACCATCTATGGTGGTACTGGAATTGACCGGATTGACACGGGTGACGGTAATAATTTCATCGATGCTGGGGATGGAAACGATACCATCTACGCTGGTAATGGCGACAATATCATCTATGGAGGTGTTGGAATTGACCGGATTGACACGGGTGACGGTAATAATTTCATCGATGCTGGGGATGGAAACGATAGCATCTACGTGGGTAATGGCGACAATATCATCTATGGTGGTCTAGGCAACAATACTATTTGGCTCGGTGGCGGTCAAGATACGGTTATCCTAGAACTAGGCGATGGCTTCGATAGCATCCACAACTTCCAACTGGATCAAACCATCTTCCAACTCGGATCAGGTTTAACCACAGATGATCTGTCTATCTTTGATAGCACAAATGGAGCAGAAATTTTTGCCGGTAGCGATCGCCTAGCTGTGGTAAATTGGACGCAAGCTAGTGTCATCCAAAACAATCTCTCCAGTATCTTTGTCTAATCAGATCAGCTAAGTAGGTGGGACGAATTAAATGTAAAACGCACATCACTAAAAGCATTAGGGTGAAAGTGACATGACCATTGTAGAGACGCGCCATGGCGCGTCTCTACATTCCGTAGCGACACCGAGTTCTATCGCGCAAGATCACAAATGTCTCCGAAAGCAGGTTCTCTGGGTGCCATAATTCGATCATACAAAGCAGCAGTTAGTCAGTGGTGTAAAAGGAATAATTATTCATCTTTTGGTTGGCAAACGCGATTTTATGACCACATCCTGAAGGGGTGACAAGCAGCTCAAAAGCTTGGCAGGCAAAGCATTTCCCCCTTCAAGCCTTGAAAAGATGAGAGCTTATTGACAGGTTTATTGAGAAGGAATACGTGAATGAGAATGATAATCATAGGGGTGACGCTTCAA
>NZ_JAVKEW010000155.1:0-40293 GCF_040226375.1 Coleofasciculus sp. G2-EDA-02
TGGTGTTCTGGAGACACCGAGAAACAAGTTTCAGTTAGCGATATTAACTGGAAACGACTAGGGCAATTTAGCGCCAAAAAAGTCCAGTTGTTGCAGCGAAGCACGGGGTTAATCGTCGTGCCTTCACCTGGACCCTTCAAATCTCACCACATTGAGTGGTTCGGTTTGACCTCTATCCCTCCCCAACCTGCTTCGCTGAGGTTGGGGTCTCACGAGGTAAAGCGATGAATTGGATTTAGAAGTCGGGGATCTACCAGAAAGAATTGGCGTTGAGACGGATGGATACTATGGTGTCCCTATCTCAAAATCCTAATAGCCGAACCAACGATAAAGTTTTTTGTTGGCATTCATCGGTGTAGTAGCAGAACAGCTATCATCTTGTTGAGGCAAGGAATGTAACATTTCATTCTGTTCTTGAAGTAGAGCAATAATATTCTGATGAATGAGTTCTTCGACCATCATTCGATCTTCTATGCAGGAGTAAAAACGTCGAGAGTTTTTGGGGAGTTCTTCGGATTCATTCAGGATAGTATAAGATTGTTCCGGAATTTGACTTAATACTTGGTTAATCAGCTGGTTACGTAAGGATGGCTGTTCAAAAGCAGCTTGATAAGGAGTCGCTGGATAAGTTGTCAAGATATCTTTAACTTCTTCAATGATAAGCAGACAGGTTAAATTAATAATTTTCTCCGACATGGTGGTGTTCCCCTTTTTTAGAGATAGTGTTGACTGCGCCAATCAAACAGCAACATTTACATCGAAATAATCAGTTGATTAGGCTGACAGTTTTACGAGTAATTTTTGGCAATTAACCAAAGAAGAAACTCCTTCATTTACCAAAATCTCTAATTTAGATTCGGAGTCAGTTTCAAACAGTAAACGCTCACCCGGAAAAATAACCCGCTGCCAATTGGTATGGGATTTACTCACGAGTCGGATAACTTGAATATGGCTGGTGGTATTAATATAACAGCATAGACTTTGGCGATCAGATGTACTTTGACTGAGTTTAGCGGCGGAAGCTTTTTGATCGGCAGTGGTTTGTGAATTCATATCTATATATAAATGAAGTCTGAGTGACAATGAGCGAGTAGGGAGGTTGCCAGTCCTAGCCAGAGAGGGATTGATCGGGGATAAACGTAGAACCCTATCCTTATATCTTGTCCGTGGGGAGGGCGCTGAAACCTTTAGCTTTACTAACATCTAGCAGCATATCAATGTTCCACCCTGCTCCACGTCTGTCTAAAGAAGGGGACTTATATTAAGTTGCTTTGTTACTCTGAATACAAACGCATTTGGAGAGCCAAATCAATTAATCCTTGCCAAACACCAAATAAAATACCTAAAAATCTATCTATGGAAGAATGTTTACAGAGAAAAATGGGTGCCGGGACGTTTGACATTGACTTGAAGCGGTTTGTTCAGCAGCTAGAGGCATTACAAGGGCGCTTAGATCGGCTTTACCAGCATATAGATACTTCAACCGGCAAATCTAGTCTGCTACCATCAGCCTTTAAAGAACTGGGTATGGCTTCAGAAGCACTGCAAGTGGCGATGGAGGAACTTCTAGTACAGGCGGAGGAATCGGCTGCGATGCAAATAAAATTAGCAGCCGAACGCCAGCGTTACCAAGATCTATTCGAGTTTTTGCCTACTGCTTACCTAGAAACGGATACGAATGGAAAAATTACAGAAGCCAATCGAGCTGCTGCCAAGATACTGAATATATCACAGGGGTTTTTAGTCGGCAAACCCCTAGACATCTTCTTGATTAAATCCGATCGCCGCAAGTTTCCGGCTAAACTCATCCAGATTCAGCAGCGTAACGTCAAACAAGAATGGATTGCTCAGATTCAGCCACGTCAAGGTGAACCCCTGGAGGCGGCTTTGACTGTAACCCCCGACTGCAACTTAGAGAATCAGCCAATCCGTTTGCACTGGATAGTACAGGATATCAGCGATCGCCAACAGGCGCTGAGGGGGTCAAATCGCAATCATATCAACCTCTACCAGGATCGCCCCCGGCATGTTTATCATAAAGGCGAGACAGTTTCTCTCCAACCCCAGATCATTTGGCTAGTTTGCCAGGGGGTGCTGAAACTGAGTACTTTTAGCGAAAGTGGTGATGAAATAATATTGGGGTTGGCAGGAGAATCCTTATGCTTCGGTTCTAGGATGACGTCTCTACCGATTTGCCAAGCCACTGTTGTCTCGGAAACAGCAGAATTAGTGGGTATTTCCCTAACCGAAATTTCCGCCTCTTCTGAGCTATCCAATAGTCTTTTACCTCATATTAATCAGCGCCTGCAACAGACGGAATTTCTATTAGCAATTGCTGGTAAGCGACAAATAACGGACCGTTTGCACTGTTTCCTATCGTGGTTAAAAGAGGAATTTGGTCAACCAACAAAAGAGGGGACTCGTTTAACTATTCGCCTGACGCATCAGGATTTTGCTAACGCCTGTTGCACGACTCGAGTCACGATTACTCGCCTCTTCAGTCAGTTACAGCAGCAAGGAAAGATTACTTTTGACGCGCAGCGACATTTGGTATTAAGAGAATAAATGTAGGACTTACCGTTAAACCACCATCTGTAGGGAACATGTCGTGTCCCTACCATCAGCACGAGTCTCGCCAACCGCCAAGGGTTTAAACCCTTGGCTAACAGTTAAAGTCGTCTAAAGACGACTGGATAGAAAAACGAACTATGGTAGAGACTCCTCCGCCGGAACGTCTAATCTACTTGATGTGTCCTACTGCCTTGAATAAAATAAAATGTTTCAAGCCACTCGCCGCCGTCTGGCACTTTGGTATACAACGGTTACTGCCGTCTTACTATTACTATTCGCGACAGGAGTTTACTTGTACGTCCGCAGCACTTTAATTGAACGAGTGGACGATACCTTAAAGCATGTGGTGGAAGTTGTCGATCGCTCCCTGGTAATTGAGCCAATCGCGGGAACGATTACTCCTTATCAGATTAACGTAGAAGCTAGTTTTCGCGACAATACCCAAGCGGTGGAAGATGACCACATTGACTTAGAATTGTTTAGTCCCACGGGTCAGTTGCTGTGGTCAACCCTATCAGAACCCCTAGATGTTCCCCTGCATCCCCGACAAACAGCGGAAACTGTCCATCTATCCCCAGATCACCTGCTGCGTCAGTTTACCAAGCGAGTCGAACTTGGACGGTATGTTTTAGGGTATTTACGGGTGAGTCATCCCTGGTTTGAAGTCACCAAACCCATCCGCCAGTTAATTGTTGATT
Source organism: Coleofasciculus sp. G2-EDA-02 (assembly GCF_040226375.1). NCBI lineage: Bacteria > Bacillati > Cyanobacteriota > Cyanophyceae > Coleofasciculales > Coleofasciculaceae > Coleofasciculus > Coleofasciculus sp. G2-EDA-02. The sequence continues at coordinate 3,270 of NZ_JAVKEW010000155.1, forward strand.
TAACGGTGGGAACAACCCTAATGATTCTTTCCACCGCCGCGATTGGTTGGTTACTCTCAGAACTCGCCATGAAACCCGTGCGCGAATCCTACCAACGGTTAAAACAGTTTACCGCTGATGCCTCCCACGAGTTAAGAAATCCCATCGCCACGATTCAAACTAATGTGCAAGTGGCGCTAGCTGATCCAGATATGGAACCGCAATGGCAACGCCACCAACTCAAGGTGGTGGAACGATTAACTCAGCGCTTGGGAAGGTTGGTGAATGATTTGCTATTTTTGGCGCGGGTTGATAGTGGTATGGTACAACCTGAATGGCAACCTGTCCCCTTAGATGGGTTGCTGATGGAAGTGATTGAAGAACAACAGTTAATTGCCGATCAAAAAGGTATTTTTCTGTCGCTTCATTTGCCGGAAACCCCTGATTTTGATTTAAACTACAATGATGTGAATGCTGAATCATTTGTTGATTCCACCTCTGAATCAGAGACACGCGATCGCATCCCCACTCTGCAACCGCTACAATCGCCTGATGACGAGGCTTTTACCATTCTGGGCGACTGGAATCAGTTAGCGCGTTTATTTACCAATCTCGTCAGTAATGCGGTGCAATATACTCCAGCCAAAACGGACAAAGACGAGGAAGGATGGGTGCAGGTGAAACTAGAATTGGTTAAGCGTGCCAACAAAAGTGGACGACAGGGTTCTTCCTGGATTCAAGTTCAAGTTCGCGACAATGGTATCGGGATTCCTGAAACCGCATTACCGCTGATATTTGATCGCTTCTACCGCATTGATCCCGCCAGAACTAAAGATGCGGCGTCAGGTTCCGGATTAGGGTTAGCGATCGCTAAAGCTATTGTAGACAATCATCATGGTCAGATTCACATAGACAGCACACTGAATCATGGCACTACGGTGACTGTAATTTTAAATAATCAACTTACTTCACACAAACGAATTTATGTCAATAGTTAAGTTGATTATTGATTGGATTAGCATTTCCTTCGCCAATGCGACAGCCCAAATAAAACTCCTCCAGTTTAACGACTGAAGGAGTATTTTATTATTTCAGGGAATCACAAATCTCTGTCAAAACACCTGTGATTCTGTATCAATGCTTGGACTAACTTTTTTTCTGCTTTTTGTCATACTCTTTTTTAAGCAGACCGCCAAATCCTAGGGCTAAACCTGAACCCAGAATGGTAAGCGGTTCAGGGACAGTAGCCACTAAAGAATCTGCGGTCAAATCAAAATTGGCTGGTCCGCTAATCATCAATGAAATTGATTGCACATCGGTGAATGTCATAGCTGAAGCATTGTCAAACTCACTGAATTTGAAGATAACAGAGGTTGGATCAGTGGTTTCAGAGACAGTCTTAGTTAGAGTCGCGGTATTGTTAACAGAGAGAGTTAAGACCGCACTCAAATCAACAGTGAGTATATCAAAACGGAAAAATTTATTCATTCCGCCTCCGGTCACATCTAGATTTAGACCACTTCCGCCTACCCCATCCCAGGTAATTATGGTCTTACTCTTAACTCCAGTATCGTTGCTGATCGTCAGAATTCCCGGTTCGGGAGGTGGAGGTAGTGCGTCTACTTCCGCATTTAGCAACCGACCGAATTGATTGTCTATAATTTCCAACTGGACATCCCGCTCTCCACCAACGATTTCGCTAGTTGAACCCGTCACCGAGTCAAAAACTGTACCACTTGTCGCAGAGACACTTTGTAACCCATCATCAAAGGAGTCAATTGTAATCGTGGCGGCTTGAGCTTCACCCACACTAAATGCGAGCGTCCCAGCAACAACACTGGCAACTAAATGTCTTTTCATGTTTCCCTATTGGTGCTAAAGAACTACTTTGTTGTACGGCTTTACCGAACCCGTTATGCCAGAGATTTCCTTACAACCTTGCTGTGTCAGTATTTGAGGTAAAAAAAAGACTAGAAACTGCCTCTAAATCGCTAAAAATTTTGTCAGCCAAGGATTAAAGTAGAAGAAACTCTATAACGAATTCGGCTGAAACTTTATGAGAACTTTTCTCATCCTACCTGACTCAAATAAAAAAAGCAAGATGTTTATAAAATTTTAAAATCTTCTGGTGTATTACAGTTAAATAAAACATGGCGATCGCGAACCGGAAGTTCCTGGACGGGATGCTGTGCGAGCCATTTTTGAAAGGAGCGCCCTCCTTGATTAATATACTCAATCAATTGGGGTAAACATCGGCGTCGGTAAAAGCCACATAGAGGTTCCCAGCCTTTGGGACTTCGGGGCAGCAAAGCAATTGCATCTTTGGGAGTATTTGTCAAGTGAGTGACCCAACCTTGCAAAACATCAGCTTGGAGTTGGGGCAAGTCACAGGCGAGTAAAAGAACCCAATCCCGTTTCACTTGAGTCAATCCTTGAGCAAAAGCCACCAAAGGACCGTGGGATCGAGCCTCTCCCAACAGGAGCATTTCTTGGATGAGATGACAATTTTTCGGCAAAATTTCCCGATATCGTTCGGGCCAAGGAGTGACCACAAAAACTTCACGAGTACATTTAAGGGCAATTGTACAAACCTGTCTGAGTAACGGTCTACCTTGAATAGGAATCAAGGCTTTGTCCTGACCCATGCGAGAACTTTTTCCGCCAGCTAAAATCATCGCCGAGAACGGTACTTGGGAATCCGTTAGCACAGCAGACAGTTCATCTGCCAAATGCAGCCGTCCTCGCCGTACCGCCCGCAGTAAGCGATCGATAACACATTTGTCCTCTGTGGTGAGATCTTCGCCTAAAATCGCTGCCATCAGTCCGTAACGGTCAGCTTTCGTCATGTAGCCAGAACTGGTCGCTTGTGCAAAGAGTTCCGAGAGAGCGCCCGGAAGAAGAATAGGAGATTGCATAGACAACTGCAGCACAACATCGATCAAGTCAAGTTAAGTTAATATTCCTCAAAATTCACCAACATAACGTGATAATTCTCCGGTAGATCGGTGATACCGATCACTTCCCCCTACAGCCTACAGCCCCTTAAACCTTCATTCATCAATTTGCCACAGATCCCGACTCAAGGGCTCATCGAGAATTTTCTTAGGACGCAACACGAGAATTATCTGTCCCAATAACGGTATATCAGGCTGTTCAGAAAACCACTCTATCGCTAAGGTTCCCGATTGATCGACCATAAAATAACTATCGGCATCCCATTGTGTGTTTTTTCGGTCAACAATGAGCAACACCGCTTCTGATTTTTCATTCTCTTGCTTGGGAAGCTGAGTGCTGTTACACAAAATTGCCACAGGATCTTGTGCCTTTGAGACGATTTGCCAACCAGGGATGGCGACAATCTGTTGCTGATGGGAAGCGTCCATAATATGAAAAGCCCCCTTTGTCTCAACCGCCTCCACTTGCTGGAACTCGGCGGTGGTTACCGGAAATTGACCCACCAAGGAGAGCAGTCGCGGTAACTGTTCACTATCTTCGACGCGATAGAAAGGCAAACGGGGTGCCCGACGGCGGCTACCCCCAAAGGGTTCTGTGAGTAACTGCTCAATTTCTTGACGCGAGGATTGGCTATGAGCAAACATTAACCCCCGTGCAACTAGCCGCGAGCGTTCCTGTAAATTCTGCTGTTGTTGGGCAAGTTTCCAGTATTGGTACGCCACAGCATCACCAGGATGGTTAGAAAATCCTTCGGGTGGGGTACGGCGACGGGATAACTCTTTCATCGCTTTTGCCACCTCACGGGCGCCATCAGAATCCAGATTTCTAGCAACAATAAACTCAGCCGCTGCAGCCCGTTCCGGTTGAGTGAGAATCCGCAACTCATATAGGATATCGCTCCCTGTCCGTTCAAAGCGCGATCGCACCGCCTCCGATACCCCAGCTTTGACTAACGTTTCATAGACCTGAAATGCTACAATGACTTGATTCTGTTGGATTGGCTCAAAGCCCGTTTGTTCAAAAATGGCTTGGGAGCTATAGCCAGCGCTTTGGAGTTGTTGACAAGCTTTTCCCCACTCCACCCAGTTACGTTCTTTGCGCCTGAGCAACTGAATCAGTGCATCAGCATCTACTGTCTCTGAGTTAGCTTGAGGGTTATGGTGAGGATTTGCGGGTGATATTTCAGTCATAATGGGAAGAAGAAGTTGCCGTGTTTTTGAGTTAACAGATGTCTTGAATTTCTCGTGATTAAATAGTAATAGATTTAAGCCACAACTAGCTAGGGGCAGATAAAAAAATTAAACGTAAATGGCATTGACCTAACATGAGTTTGTCGTCGGTACAGAGTTTTTTTTCGAGAAACCCTCGCCTCCTGACGATAAACCCTTAAGTCATTGACATTCGAGTTAGAACAGTTTACATCATTGGGCAGCTCTGAAAGCCAAAATCGCCTTCCCCTTGTGGCTCGCCCGTTCAAACTCACACTTGGAGTTTGTTGTAGTGTTATGGACAAGGTGAACCCTAATTTTGATAGTATCACTCGTCAGTTCATGAGTTTGGAGCGATCGCAAAAACCTAAAATGCTTGTGGTAGATGATGAACCCGATAACCTGGATCTCCTCTACCGCACCTTCCGGCGTCAGTTTAGTGTATTCAGAGCCGAAAGTGGCGCTCAAGCCCTGTCTATTCTGGCTAATCAGGGAGAAGTCGCCGTGATTATTTCTGATCAGCGGATGCCAGAAATGAAGGGAACGGAGTTTTTGAGCAAAACCGTCCCCCAGTTTCCTGATACCATGCGGATTATCTTAACTGGGTTTACGGATGTCGAAGACTTAGTCGAAGCCATTAATGCCGGACAAGTCTACCGCTATATCACCAAGCCGTGGGACCCGAATGAACTCAAAACCGTTGTGGAACGGGCAGTTCAAACTTACGAACTCCTGAAGCAACGCACCGAGGAATTGCAGCGAGCCCATGCTCAAATGGCACTGATGGAAACTCTGGTACAGATGGCACAAAGATCAGATAGCCTAGAAACCAGCTTGCCCCAAATCGCCCAAGTATTTAGCGACAGCTTTGGCACAGATGCCTGTATCCTGCAACTTGTAGAGGGCGATCGCTTGATGGATTTGCAAGGTTACTACACCAAAGAGGCATTTTCTGTCAACCCCCTAAACTCCGATCCCCTCTTGGCAGACGCGATCGCCAACCATCAGCTACAAGTCTGGATCAACGCCCCTGGTGCAACTCCAAAAGTTGCCACAGACTATTATCAGGATATCGGCATTCAAGCCCACCTGCTGATTCCGATTATCCACCGCAGCGAACTTCTAGGGCTACTCTCACTCCAATGGCGAGAACAGGCGTGTAAACTGAGTGAAGATGAGCTAAAACTCATCCATCTATCAGCCCAGCAGGTGGGTTTAGCGATCGCGACAAGTCGTTGAGTTTTGAGTTTTGAAGGTTGTCGGGGCGGGTTTCACCATGATCTTTTTTGTCTCACCCGGATGTCACTAAACCGACTGAGTGCGAGAATTATTTGGACAAATGACCCATGACAAATGACCATTCCCCATCAGAGATCCGCCATTTATTTGATCGCATCGCCCCGGTTTACGACCAACTCAACCAGTGGTTAAGTTTGGGTCAACACCGGATCTGGAAACGGATGGCGGTAAAGTGGTGTGACCTAAAGCCCGGTGAGATTGGTTTGGATTTATGCTGTGGTAGTGGCGATTTAGCTGAACTTTTAGCCCGATACGTGGGTGCAACGGGTCAGGTGTATGGGGTTGATTTTTCTCCTGGGCTACTCGCGATCGCTAAAGCTAGAGTTACCCATCATTATCCCCCCTTAACCATCCACTGGATTGAAGCAGATGCTCTAGATTTACCCTTCGAGGATAATTTTTTCCACGGCGCCACCATGGGGTATGGTTTGCGGAACGTTACCGATATTCCCCGTTGTTTGCGACAACTGTACCGAGTCCTCAAACCGGGTGCGAAGGCGGCTATCTTAGACTTTCATCGTCCCCAACACTCACCCCTGCGTCAGTTTCAGCAATGGTATCTAGACACAATTGTCGTACCCCGTGCCAAATCCTTGGGCTTAGAACAAGAATATGCCTACATCACTCCCAGCTTAGAGCGATTTCCTAACGGAAAGCAGCAAGTTAAACTTGCCCAGCAGGCTGGATTTGCCCACGCCACTCACTATCCCATCGCTGGGGGGATGATGGGCGTTTTGGTTATCACGAAACCGGAGAGTCTTGATGGGGCGGGTAAGCTGCTTGAAACCTAGGCAGAGTTGGAGGTGTGGGGTGTCATTTAGCTTTTTTATCCGCCCATTGAGCTGTAGAGCCTAAAATGGGGATCAGGGATTGGGAATTATATAGCTGTCGTCATGGGGTTAACAACTCAGATAAAACGCTGTATATATAAAACGCCAACGTCAACCCTTTCCACCAATCCTTGGTTATCTGATATCTAGTCTTTGTGTTTTCATCAGTACACACAATTGATTACACACACATCTACTATTATAATGGAAAAAGCACATTGAGAGGTCGATTCAATGCTAGTTCTTGAATACAAAATCAAAGCAAAGCCGCAGCAAGACAAAGCTATTGATGAAGCCATCAAAACGGTGCAGTTCATCCGTAACAAAGCAATTCGTTATTGGATGGATGCGCCAAAAGACGCCAAAATTGACCGTTTTGCCTTGAATAAGTATTCAACAGCACTACGCAACGAATTCCCCTTTGTTAAAGCCCTAAACTCGATGGCTGTGCAAGCTGCCGCCGAACGAGGCGGGTTAGCAATTTATCGGTTTTACGATAACTGCAAATCCAAAAAAGCTGGCAAAAAAGGATTCCCTCGCTTCCAGAAAGACAATCGTTCGGTTGAGTATAAAACTAGCGGCTGGAAACTTCATCCAACAAAACGCCGTGTCGCTATTACCGATAAAAAGGGAATTGGTGAACTCAAGCTATTGGGAAAATGGGATATCCATCAGTATCCAGTCAAGTCCATTAAGCGGGTTAGGCTTGTGCGTCGGGCTGACGGGTATTACTGTCAATTTGCTGTTGATGTCGAGTGTCTTGATATTCAACCGCCAACAGGTCAAGAAATTGGGCTGGATGTTGGGTTGGAGTCTTTCTATACTGACTCAAACGGACACCAGGAACCTAACCCAAAGTTTCTGCGTAAGGCGGAAACTGCTATCAAGCACAGCCAACGAGCCATCTACAAGAAGAAAAAGGGTTCATCAGGTCGCCGTAAAGCAGTAGCTCAGTATTCCAGGAAACACTTAAGAGTAAGTAGGCAACGTACCGAACACGCCAAGAGACTGGCGCGTCACGTTTGCAAGTCTAACGACTTAGTGGCCTATGTAGACGCGCCAGCGGCTTGCCGAAGGCTAGACTTAAGGGTCGCCAATATGCTCAAAAATCACTGTTTAGCTAAGTCAATTGCTGATGCTAGCTGGTATCAGTTTAGACAGTGGCTAGAGCATTTCGCCGCCAAGTTTGGAAGATTAGCTGTTGCTGTTCCACCTCAATACACATCTGTTGAATGCAGTCAGTGCAAAGTGATTGTGAAAAAATCTCTCAGCACAAGAACCCACGTTTGTAAGTGTGGATTGATTCTGCAAAGAGATTGGAACGCGGCTATAAACATTTTGCTCAAGGCAAAATCTAGGGGAGGGCATCCCCAAAGTAACGCTGTAGGAGTTGAAGCCTCTACGCTACTTGGCGCAAGCCTGGTAGAGCAAGTTTTGACGTTGAATACAGAATCCCACGCGCTCTATCGCCGTGGGAGTGTCAACCGTTCTGTATTACGCCGATTGCTGTTTTGAATTTATCGAACCTGTGGCTGCTATTCTTGCCTCCAATCGCAGGGGGAATTATTGGCTATTTCACCAATGATTTAGCCATTAAAATGCTATTCCGTCCCTACCGCCCTATTTATATCGGTAAGCGGCGGTTGCCATTTACACCTGGTTTAATTCCCCATAACCAGGAACGCTTGGCGAAACGGGTAGCCGATACAATTATGGGTTCTTTGTTAACCCCCTCGGAGATGCAACGACTAGCACGGCGTCTACTGCATCGGGAACGGGTGCGTGGGGCAATTCTGTGGATGCTCAATCTGACATTGGAACAAGTCCAGTTGGATAAGGAACAGAAAACGGCTAAGATTCTCGCGGCTATCCTCCACGACTTATTGGGAGAATCCCTACCACGCTTGCTGAAAGTTTTATCCCGTCGTGAGGATTTTTTAGAAGCCCAGCTTAACCAAATTTTTGACCAGATTTTGCTGGAGTTTCAACTGAATGATCAACAAGCGCAACAGCTTTCGCAGTGGATTATCCAAGTGGCATTACCCCCTGATGTTTTGCGTCAAGGGATTATTGATTTCTTAACGGATCGCAATATCCAAGTCATTGATGAAGGGTTTCGCGAGAAGACAAGCGGCACTTATTGGATTGTCGCCAATTTATTTGGGCTACGTAATACTCTAACCCGTTTGCGAACCTATTGCTTAGACGAGAAAGAGGAAAGCAATGCGCGTCTCTTAGAATTGTTGACGGCTTTGGGCGCCCGTGAGCGGTTACAGTTATGGCTGCAAAGTCTATCTCTACAAAATTTGCCCGTGTCTACGGTGCGACAGTTACGCAAAACTATGCGAGATGCGGTTCGCACTTATATTCGAGAGCGGGGCAGCGACTTTCTGCAGGGTTTAAGTCAATCCATTGACTGGGAAAAGGTGGCGGTATTAATCTTAAATCGATTGCGAGAGTCGGCGATTATGACTAGCTCAATGGAACTGATTAGTCAAGAACTGGCATTAGTTTTGGAGCGTTATCTAGAAGAAGATTTAGAAAAATTGGTAACTCAGATTATTCCGATTTTATCAATTGATCAGGTCATTGTCGAGCGGGTAAGAGGTACGTCGCCGGAATCCTTGGAAGTTGCCGTTAAAGTGATTGTCAAAAATGAATTACAAGCGATTGTTAATTTAGGCGGGATTTTGGGTGTAATTATCGGACTATTTCAGACGGGATTAATCCTATTCAGGGGATTTTGAGTCATTCGGCACCATTGTAGAGACGTTGCATGCAACGTCTCTACATAAATGATGTGTCCTAACCGCTATGGCAGTTGCTATAATTAAGAATTCTGGATAAGTCATAAGTCATCAATCATAAAAAATTATGAACGTTTGCGAAATTCAATCACATCATCTTTGATCGTAATGTCATAGCCGTCAAAGAAGTCATGTCCCAAGAGTCCAACAGGCATTGATGGCGGTGCGATCGCGACCTCGATCTTTCGTTTCAGGCGACCATCAACTTCCATGGACTCCAGGATCGCTACTGGCATTTGGACAATCGCACCGTCTGCTACACCCATCTGAGTGATTCCGACAGGTTTTAAATTCAACGTGGACGCGATCGCTTGGGTGATGAGGGTATTAGTCGCCCCTGTATCAAACAGCATGCTAAATTGCCGCTTGTCATTAAAGGTCACTTCGATAATTGGAATACCCCGAAGTTTGCCTTTAATCGGCACCGAGAAAAACTGGGGACTATTATCACCTTGTTTTGGTTTAGGCGGTGGCGGTGTGGAGCGCTGTTTGGCATCCGCTAGCAGGTTCTGGTATTGAGATAGCTTTTGTTGGGCGGTTGAGTGGTTTTTACTCGAAGCCGGTACAGCTTTTAATAACTGAATCGCTTCTTGCCAACGATTCGCCACTAATTGCCAATCCTCCCGACTCACCGCCGATTGACTAATCGTAACCGCACTTGTCGCTACATCAACGGCTTCTTCATAGGTGTCCGATTCAGGAGGTGGGGGCGGTAGGGGTATTGACGCTTGCGGTTTTGGGGAGACAGAAGCAGAAGGGGTGGAAACCGGACTGGCGGCTTGAGTCGGAGTAGGACTCGAAACACTCTCCGCCTCACTCTTACTACATGCACTATTGAGTAGGGTTAATGTACTCAATAAAGCGATCCAGACGCTACGACTCCAGAAAGATTGCCACATCATCGGTCATTTGTCCTGTGTCATTGGTCATTTGTTAAATAATTATCGCACTCAAAACTTGGTTAGGGCGGGTTTTGTCCAAACTTTACTATCAATAGCCAAGTAGAAAGTCCCTAAACCCACTCCTACAAACCATGTCCTTGAGCCAGGGGGAGGAGCAAAACTCAAAACTCCTCTCTACCGATATCTAAGTTCGATGACATTTTCTTTAATGGTCACATCATAGATACCAAAAAATCCTTGTCCTAATAGTCCGATATCGAGGTATTGATTAATCGTCACCTCCGGATTCGTGACTTCAATACCCCCGACGGCGACAGAATTAACGCGACCTCGCGGAACTTCAACTTGACCACCCGCAGTGGAGGTGGTGACGACACCTTGTGGCGTAACGTTTAAGACTTGTGCCATTGGGGGGGTAATCGCAATCCCGGAAGCACCTGTATCGAAGAGCATTTCAAAGCGGCGGTTGCCATTAAATTGGACATCAACGACCGGAATCCCAGACATCCGGCGTTTGATGGGAACTTGAATCACCGAAGGTGTACTGCTACCACTACCACACAGGTGACCCAGATCTATGACATTGCCATTGCTGTCTTCCAAATAGCAGGGCAAATCACTCTGGGAATGGGAGACAGAGGTAGATGAGACAATTCCTGCGATCGCGAGGAGTATAAATAAGACTTGGCGGGATAAATAGCGTTTCATAGTAGTCTTGCGCCCAGTTCGGCAGCCGTCGTTGTTAGTCGTCCAATCTTCTATTCCTTAATTTAACCCACGACAGGGGGACACGTCCTCAGTTCAGCTCATCTGAGGGGTTGTCAGGTAACAGGGAACACAGAACAGGCAATACGTAATTGACCTGCGTCTTAGCTGACCCATATTTTAGCGATGACGAGAGTGAAATAGATTGAACAGGTCACGCATCCGGATATTTCATCAAGATGATGTAGATATTAATAAATTTTCCTGATTCTTTGTTGTTAAAAAATTCTTTCTAAAAAAACATCAGAATCTTATTCGGTAAATTGCCAACTTGGGGAGCAGGGCGAAATCGAAAATGAACATATATCCAAAGTCGTGAAAAATCGGGGTAAATCTCTCCGCCTCTGCTCCCAGACGCGCCAGGGCGCGTCTCTACATGCTCCATTCTGCCTCACTTTTGCCATCCCTCTCATCAACGTCAAAACTGTTTGTATTAAAATTTCACCTAATTTTAAAATGGCTTTTCCTATCTTTTTTGGTCAACAATCTATCACCCGGCGAACTCTGGTTAATGTAGCATTGAGGATGGCTGGAGTTATCGTTGTATTAACGACTTGGAGTTACTTTCACACTTTATCATTTCTTGAATCGGAAGCATTAGCACGGGTCAAAAAATATGTAGAGGAACGAGGGGAAAGGGAACGTATTCTATCTTCTATCGCTGTAGACAATCATACTCTTCTCAAGCAAGAATTAATAAAACAACTTCAAGAGCCGAATTCTAACTCCTACAGTAAATTTAATCAGATCTTCGTCCAGTGGTCTGATGGTGTTATCCGCAATCGACCTCCAGATCAGCCCCCGGAGAAGTTTGACACCCTTGAGCAGGCGGGGGTTTATATTGATAAAAACCTGGTCATCGACGCCGAGGTTCGACAGCGAGTCCTTGCCTTTTACAACTTAACCACAACTTATGGCGCAGTATGGCATCATCGTTTTATCAATACCTATATTACCAGTCCTGATAATATTATCGCGATCTATTGGCCCAGAACGCCTTGGGTGCAACGAGCTTCTACTGAACTCAATCTCCAAAACGAGGAAAAAGCCTATCATGGCAAAACGCAACCGAATGCAGCGTCAAAGACGGTATGGACAGGAATTTACTACGATCCTCAGGCTAAAGATTGGCTCGTCTCTGTGAAAACGCCTGTTAACTTAAACGGTGAACATATCGCCACAATTGGACATGATGTGACTCTAAATCAACTGATGGAGCGCCTGATTGAGGATAACATTGAGGGCGGTTATAATATCCTTTTTAGCGGGGATGGTCGTCTGATTCTTCATCCAGATAAAATTGATGAAATCAAACAAAAAAAAGGAAATTTTAATGTTTTGGAATCCGATGACACTCATTTACAACGTATTTTTCAATTGGCAAAACAGAGAGAATCTAATCAATTTATTATTGAAAATACCAAAGATAATGAGTATTTAGCTATCGCCAGAATCGATGAACCAGATTGGTATTTAGTCACCGTTTTCCCCCAGTCAATCTTAGCCAAGCCAGCCTGGAACACATCCGGATTTATTCTGGCGTTAGGAATTTTAGCACTTGTCATTGAACTATTAGTCCTCTATTTTGTCCTGCGTCGCCAAGTTACTGATCCCTTAATTGAGTTGATGGGAGCAACTGAACGAATTGCTGCTGGCGATTTGAATATTCAACTGGATGATACTCGAAAAGATGAGTTAGGACGTTTAGCCAATCTATTTAACTCAATGGCGATTAAAGTTTACGTCCGTGAGCAATTCTTAAAACAAGCCGAATCGGAAGCGAAGCGCTTACAAAAAACCGAAGCCGATACTCGGCAGCGGGTTGAAAGTATTAATCAAATTCTCGAAGGTCGAGTCGAAGAACGAACCGCTCATTTAACTGCTATTATTAATAATTTAGTCGATGGTTTACTCGTTACCGATACCCAAGGAAAGATATCCCAGTTTAATCCCGCTCTCTTAAGAATGTTAGGGTTAGGAGAACTCGATATTACAGATAAAAATGGTCAAGACGTATTAAGCCATAAGTTAGTTGAATTAATTACCCAAACCCAAAACCATCATCGGGAAGTCTTTACGGCAGAAATTGAGCTTGCGGAGGGACGTGTTGGTAAAGCTGTAGCCACAGCTATTGATAAAGTGTCCTCGGCTGATGGTGCAGTTGAGGAGTTTCTTGGATCGGTTATTATGATCCGAGATATCACTGTTGAAAAAGAAGTGGATCAGATGAAAACAGATTTTATCTCTACCGTTTCTCATGAACTGAGAACACCGCTGACTTCTGTACTGGGATTTACTAAAATTATCAAGAAAAAACTTGAAGAGGTAATCTTCACTCAAATCCAGACCGAAAATAAGAAAATTCAGCGCACGGTTCGCCAAGTGAAAGATAATGTGAATATTATTGTATCTGAAGGAGAACGATTGACCGCATTAATTAATGATGTTCTTGATATTGCCAAAATGGAGGCAGGAAAAGTTGATTGGAACATGCAGCCGTTATCAGTCAAAGAGATTATTGAACGGGCAATAGCCGCGACAAGCTCTTTATTTGAGGATAAACAAATACAATTTATTAAAAATGTAGATACTAATCTACCTGAAATTTCTGGAGATAAAAACAGACTGATTCAAGTCTTAATTAATTTAATTTCTAATGCTGTTAAATTTACTGAAAAAGGTTCGATAACTTGCCGTGCTAGAAAAAGGCATAGTGAAATTATTATTAGTGTTATTGACACGGGTATGGGTATTTCTCCTGCCGATCAGCCTAAAGTATTTGAAAAATTTAAGCAAGTCGGCGATACACTAACTGACAAGCCTAAAGGAACAGGTCTAGGATTACCCATTTGCAAGCAAATTGTCGAACATCATGGCGGCAGAATTTGGGTTGAAAGTGAGCTAAAAAAAGGAAGTAAGTTTTCTTTTACACTTCCTATCCATACTGATTTACCAATTCAAGTGAATATGATGGATATGGATACGTTAGTTAAGCAGCTTCAGCGCACCGTCACCACCCAACCCTCATCAACTAAAAACACTGCTAATAAAACTGTACTCGTTGTCGATAATGAAGCATTAATTCGTCAACTCTTGCGACAAGAACTAGAGTCACGGGGATATCAAGTTCGGGAAGCCAAAGATGGCTTAGAAGCGATCGCACTCATCAAGCAAGAACGACCGGATCTTATCACCCTAGATGTAATGATGCCGGAAATGAATGGCTTTGATGTTGCCGCCGTATTAAAAAATGACCCATCAACAATGGATATTCCAATTATTATTTTATCCATTATTGAAGACCACGAACGAGGATATCGGTTAGGAATAGATAAATATATCACAAAACCATTTGAATCAGAACAGTTGCTTCAGGAAATAGACTGTTTAATCGCTCAAGGAAGTTCAAAAAAGAAAATATTAGTGATTGATGAAAATATCTACACTGTTAAAACTCTAGCTGATATTTTAACCACCCGAGGATATAATGTGATTGAAGTCTTTGAGGGAGAGGATTTTAAAGAAAAAGCCATTGCCGTCAAACCAGATATGATCATTGTGAATTCTGAGCTATCTGAACGATATAATATTGTTAAAACCCTACGATTTGAGAAAGGTCTGGAGAATGTCTTTTTTCTCCTATTAGCGAATGAAAAACCCGATGGTTACTATCAGTCTAAAGAAGTTGCTGAATAAAAAAGATGTTTTATCTCTGCTCAAAGAGATGAGTTCTGTCATGGAGACACCTATTCTGATTCAGGATACCCAAGGTCATCTCCTTTTCGGTGAAGCAACCCAAGAGAAACTGGAAAACTATCCTGTAAAACTTGCTAATGATATTATTGGTTGGATCAGAGGTAGCGAAAAAGCATCATCCTTGGCATCTCTACTGAGTTATATTGCCAATAAAGAGCTTCAGGAAAAAATGTTGGCAAGGGAAACCTTGGATAAATATAAAGAAATTAACTTGCTTTATAATATCTCAGGACGGTTAACAGCTTGCCTCGATCTCAAACAAGTTGCTAATCTGATTATTGATGAAGCCACCCGATTAATTAAAGCTACTAGTGGTTCACTCATGTTATTAAATTCAGACACGAGTGAGTTTGAGTTAATCGCCGCCATTGGTCAAGAATATGACCCAAAAGCACCCTTGGCTTTGGGAAAAGGAATCGCGGGTCATTTAATCTTGACGGGTAAAGCTGAAATTATTAATAATGTACAATCGGATATTCGATTTATTGAAGGTTATAATCAAATTTATTCTCTGATTTGCGCTCCATTAAAAACTAAAGATGGTATAATTGGAGTAATTAATATTAGCCATCAAGAGCCGATTAACTATACGGCGGGTGATTTAAAGCTATTGACTGCCCTCGCCTCCCAAGCAGCATCTGCCATTGAGAATGCGATTTTGCATGAACAAAAACTAAAAGAAGAGCGGATTAAAAGTAATCTTGAACGTTATGTATCCGCTAAAGTTGTTGAGGCAATTTTGGAAGAAAAAGATGATTTTTCCTTCGAGCCAGCTAAACGAGATATTACTATTTTATTTTCAGATATTAGAAACTTTACCAGTAAATGCGAGGAATTACCTCCGGAATTAATTGTCGAATACTTGAATGAGTATTTTACCCACATGGTTGATGTAATTTTTAGCCATGGCGGAACTGTAAATAAGTTTGTGGGTGATATGATTGTGGCAATGTTTGGCGCTCCCTCTCGTTTAGTTTATAGTGAGCAAGGCGCGATTAAAACGGCGATTGAAATGCAAAAGCGGATAAAAAGAATCCCTGTTCCTTGGATTCGACAAAATTTTATCACCGGAATTGGTATCAGTTCTGGGGAAGTGATTGTCGGTAATGTTGGCTCTCCTCAGCACATGGACTATACCGCCATTGGTGATAAGGTCAATATTGCCTCTCGCTTACAATCAATTGCCAAAGGGGAACAAATTTTGGTGTGTCGCAGTGTCTATGAAGTTACCCATAATCTGTTTAAGTTTAAGGAAGTTGGCACGGTTCAAGTTAAGGGTAAGAAAAAACCCGTAGATGTGTTTGAAGTGATCTATTAATATGAACAAAAAAGTCTTGATTGTTGATGACGAACCACACATTCGCCTGTTAATGGCACAAACCTTAGAAGAGTTGGAAGACGAAGGGGTAGAAATCCTGATTGCTGAAAATGGGGAAGAGGCGATTGAAACCATTCAGACTGAAAAACCTGATCTAGTTTTTCTGGATGTGATGATGCCTAAAATGAATGGTTTTGATGTTTGTTATGCGGTTAAAAATAACCTGGATATCAAAGATGTCTATATTATTATGCTAACCGCAAAGGGGCAAGAATTTGATAAAGAAAAAGGTCAACAAGTCGGCGCAGATTTGTATATGACTAAGCCTTTTGATCCTGATGAAGTCGTCGAAAAATCCTGGGAAGTTCTGGGGTTGTGAAATCAATTTTGATCAGATTATTTCCCTGGGATAGTTAATAAGGTTTCCGGGCAGAAAGTCAGGGCGTGTTTAATCTAATTTGATGGCTTAGTTTTATACCCAGAACCCGTAGGGGCGCACCGACGTGCGCCCACCGCGCCCACCAACACGGTGTAGATTGCCCAGAATTGTGGCGGGTTTAGTTGCATCTCCTGTGAAGTCAAAAAGGATAATCGTAAAACCCGCCCCTACAAAACACTTGATTTTTCTTAAATTTATTTCATCGCAGTGCTGTACATTTTATTTCTACGATGAGTCTAGGGTCAGATAAAGCGGTTACACCCACCTTTGTCCAAGTCGGATATTTCTGAATGAAATACCGATCTTTTACTTCCATAAAAAGTAACAAATGGGGAATGATTAACGATTGTGATCCTGAAGCCATATTCGACGCATTGTCCCCTGGAACCGAAGCGGGAGTTGTGACATGATAGGTCACCATTTCTACAACATCCTCAAAGGTTACGCCTGCGGTTAAAAGAACTTTATTGACATTTTCAAATGCCTGAACAAACTGAGCTTCTATCCCCTCAACCACCTGTAAATTTTCGTCGCGACCCACTTGACCGGAGACATAAACGGTATTTCCGATTCTAATACCCGGACAATAGTGATACTTGTCATAGAGGATTTCCATACCCGTGGGAATAATGACTTCGCGAGTCACGACCATAACTAATCTCCTTTGGTAGACAATTATGCCAATACTCTACCTCTAAACCTGGGGATAATCAGGGTAGCTTTTAGATTTTGAAGCTGGGATTTTAGAGTTTAGAACTATTGCTGCTTGATTAATTGTCTAACTAATTCAGCCAAATGGGAACAACGTGACATCCTCCTACACCGTAATCTTGATTCGGTGTAGGCTTCCAAGCCTCACGACTTAGCTTTCCTGCTTGTTCCCTTACGGGGTTTCGCCACTTGCCTAGACTTTGGGGAGTTGTGTATCCCAACGCTGAATAAAATTACAGCGTGGGTCTGACAACTCCCCCAAACCCCCTGGTAAGATAAACGGGCAAGTAGTGCGATATAGCCTAAAAAACTACTTTTTATAACAAAATACCACACTAAGTGATGGGAATGAGTAGCACACCGCCGCAGAGATAGCCATAGGGGGTGAAGTTACGCGATCGCGAAACCCTATCTTGGTGTTGCGCCTGTTGCCAATGCTTGTGAAAAGGGTATCAATAAAGGTTTTCACCGCTGGCCACAGTAAATTTAATTTAAAAATGTATTGCAAATGTTTTAGGATTCGCTTAGAATTAAAATGCAAGCACATTAAAGCAAAAATTACGGATTCGTTATAGGAGTTGTACATTATGAGAACCCAATCCACTCAGCACCTCTGGCGATCGCGTCAACGGTTCATGGCTCTAGTGCTAGCAGGGGTAGCCATGAGTAGCGCGATCGCAGCCTGTTCCAATCCCCCCAGTAACACCCCTGACGCCGACAGTCCCGTCAAGTTAACCCTAGTCTCCTATGCGGTAACCCAGAAAGCCTATGAACAAATCATTCCCCAGTTTGTCGAACAGTGGAAAGCCAAGACGGGTCAAACCGTCACCTTTGACCAAAGTTATGGCGGATCAGGCTCCCAAACTCGCGCCATCATTGATGGCTTAGAAGCCGATGTTGTCGCCTTAGCTCTAGCTTTGGATACGAAAAAGATTGAAAAAGCTGGACTCATTGAACCGGGTTGGGAACAAGAATTTCCTAACGATTCCATCGTTCATACATCCGTGGCGGCTCTGGTCACACGGGATGATAAAGTAAACGTGACTCAATGGTCTGACCTGACTAAAGATGGCATTAAAGTTATTACCGCCAATCCCAAAACCTCTGGGGGAGCCAGATGGAATTATATGCTGCTATGGGGAGTGATTACCCAAGCTGGGGGTAGCGACAAGGACGCCGAAACCTTTGTCGAAAGCGTCTATAAAAATGTCCCCGTTTTGCCAAAAGATGCTCGCGAAGCCAGTGATGTGTTCTTTAAACAAGGTCAGGGCACTGTATTAATTAATTATGAAAACGAAGTCCTTCTCGCTAGGGAACAGGGAGATAATCACCCCTTTTTTATTCCCACAGACTATAACATTTCCATCGATAATCCCGTCGCTGTTGTTGATGCCAATGTAGATGAACATGGGACTCGCGAAATCGCCGAAGCCTTTGTTAAATTTCTATTTACTCCAGAAGCACAGCGAGAATTTGCTAAAATCGGTTTCCGTCCTGTAGATGAAACTGTTGCTCAAGAGTTTGCCAGTAAATATCCCACCGTGGAAAACTTGTTCACTGCGAAAGATTTGGGCGGCTGGGAGCAAATTCAAGCCAAGTTTTTTGAAGATGGTGCCGCCTTCGACAAAATGCAAGCAAAACTCGCTCGGTAGTCAAGGAGTATTGAAACTATCATGATTGTTTTCCTAGGATTTTACAGTTCTGTCGCCCTCTACTGTTTTGCCGTTTACTTGAAAGCGTTTCAGCAAGAAACTGACTTATCGACTGAGGAATTACGTTTATCTTGGCTAGTTATCGCATTAGCTCCTCTGTTGTGGTTCATTGTTGTTCCCATTTCTTACCTGGAGAAATATCATAAATCTTCAACCTCCCATGACTAATTCAGCGGATTATTTTCAATCTTTAACCACCTGGGGGCGGAATAAGGTTGCCACCATTTCTATACCCTGGACGATCACTTTCGTTTACCTCAGTCTAGTTTTATTACTGCCGATCGCGGCATTGATGAGCAAATCCCTAAGCCTAGGAGTATCAGAGTTTTGGCGGATTGCAACTTCTGACGTGGCTCGCTCAGCTTACAATGTTACCTTCGTTACCGCTCTCCTCGCCGCCCTGATAAATGGTGTGATGGGCACTCTCGTGGCTTGGGTTTTAGTCCGCCATGATTTCCCCGGTAAAAAACTCGTTGATGCGGCGGTCGATTTACCTTTTGCGCTCCCTACTTCAGTGGCTGGATTAGTGTTAGCTACGGTTTACAGTGATAAAGGTTGGATTGGACAATTATTTGCTCCCTTTGGCATCAAAATTGCCTTCACTCGCTTGGGTGTATTTGTGGCAATGGTATTTATTTCGCTGCCGTTTATTGTCAGAACTTTACAACCCGTTTTGCAAGAGATGGAAAAAGAAATCGAAGAAGCGGCTTGGGCTCTGGGTGCATCTAGCTATCAAACCTTTTTCAGAGTCTTACTCCCCCCCCTAGTTCCACCCATTCTGACGGGGGTAGCGCTGGGTTTTTCGCGGGCGGTTGGAGAATATGGTTCTGTGGTGATTGTTTCATCGAGTATTCCTTTCCAAGATTTAATTGCGCCGGTACTTGTGTTTCAACGGTTAGAACAATACGACTATGCGGGAGCCACTGTAATTGGTACCGTTTTGCTTCTCGGTTCATTACTGTTGCTGCTGGTGATTAACGGACTACAACAATGGGGGCGTCGTTATGCTGCGTAATTTTTTTTCTCGCATCTCCATTAAGGAAAATGTGGGGTATTTTAGTAACATCAAGGTGACAAAAAATGAGAATCGTAAAACCCACCCCCAAACACAATTGTTAATCGCGATCGCGTTAGGTTATCTGTTCCTTGTTTTATTCATTCCCGCCTTAGCTGTGTTCTATGAAGCCTTTCATCAAGGGATTGGTGAATTGTTCGCCGCGATGGGGAGTCGGGAATTCTTACACGCTGTCCGCATGACTGTGATTATGGCTGCGATCGCGTTACCTTTAAATACGGTGTTTGGACTCTGTGCGGCTTGGGTAATTGCCCGTAATCAGTTTCGTGGACGTGCTTTACTGATTAGTATTCTTGACTTACCCTTTGCCATTTCTCCAGTTGTTGCGGGTTTAATGATTGTCTTACTTTATGGACGAAATGGCTGGTTTGCGCCACTACTCAATAGTTTGGACATCAACGTTCTTTTTGCTATACCAGGAATGGCGATCGCGACAATTTTTATTACGTTACCTTTTGTTGCTCGTGAAGTAATCCCGGTTCTAGAAGATATGGGTTCAGATCAAGAAGAAGCGGCGCGGATCTTGGGGGCGAATGACTGGCAAATTTTCTGGCGTGTCACTTTACCGAATATTCGCTGGGGTTTACTCTATGGTATTTTACTGACTAATGCTAGGGCGATGGGAGAATTTGGCGCGGTTGCTGTAGTTTCTGGTGGCATTTTAGGTCGCACTCAAACGTTACCTATTTTTGTGGAGCAAGCCTATAAAAATTATCAAACACAAGCCGCCTTTGGTGCAGCGGCAATTTTGGCACTTTTAGGATTTGTGACGCTGATTGTCAAGGAGATTTTAGAGCGCAATACAAGCCGTCCGGTTCATCATTAATGGGTCATTAGTCAAATGGTTTTCTCAGTTAGTCAGGGCGGGTTTAGTTACATCAGGGTGAAGTAAGAAAGGATAGTAGTGAAACCCGCCCCTACACACCCAAAATTATGTTCTTGAACGAAGGATCAAAAATTTACAGGAGTTATTATGAGCATCATTGTTGAACAGGTTTCTAAGCAGTTTGGTAATTTTGTCGCCTTGGATCGAGTTAATTTGACGGTAAAAGAAGGGAGTTTAGTGGCACTATTGGGTCCATCAGGTTCCGGGAAGTCTACACTGTTACGGGCGATCGCCGGATTGGAACCTCCGGATAGTGGGTCAATTGTAATTAATGGTCAGGATACAACCCATTTAGATGTCAGTCGGCGTAATATTGGTTTTGTGTTCCAGCATTATGCCTTATTTAAACATTTAACCATTCGCCAAAATATTGCCTTTGGTCTAGAAATTCGTAAGCGTCCCCGACGATTTGTCAAGCAACGGGTTGAGGAATTATTAGAGTTAGTCCAGTTGCAAGGATTAGGCGATCGCTATCCGTCTCAATTGTCGGGGGGTCAACGCCAGCGAGTCGCATTGGCGCGGGCTTTGGCGGTACAGCCGCAGGTACTGCTTTTAGATGAACCTTTTGGTGCTTTAGATGCTAAGGTGCGGAAAGAACTTCGGGCTTGGTTGCGGCGGTTACATGAAGAGGTTCACGTTACCAGTATTTTTGTTACCCATGATCAAGAAGAAGCCATGGAAGTAGCGGATGAAATTGTGGTAATGAATCAAGGAAGGATTGAGCAAATTGGTACTCCTGACCAAATTTATGACCATCCGGCTAATGCGTTTGTGATGAGTTTTATTGGCCCCGTGAATGTGCTACCGAGTACCGCCCATCTTTTCCGAAATAATGATATGACGGCGATAAAAACCCAGATGTTTGTTCGTCCCCATGATATCCAAGTTCAAACCTCTGCTAATGGAGTTACGTCACCGGCTATCGTCAAACGGGTTATTCATTTGGGCTGGGAAATTCAGGTTGAGTTAGCCTTTATGGATGAACAAACGATTGTGGCACATTTGAGTCGCGAACAATTTAAGACACTTAATCTAAAGCCCGGTCAGCAGGTGTTTGTTAAACCCAAGGATGTGAAGGCGTTTCCAGCGTTGACGTCGATGATTTATCAAGCGTCTTGAAAAAAACTATAATACCTATTTCATAATCCGGTTAAACGCCAAAATTGCAACATTTGCTACCTGATAACCTATTGTGTTCCAGACGTAGGATGCTACGTCTGGAACAACCACCAATTCACAAATTGACAATGGATAATGAACAATGGATAATGACCTCTCCTTAAAAGAAGAGGATTGAAATCAAGGAAAATCTTTTTTAATTTATTCGTAAACGAAGAGGTCTTAGACCCAATTAATCAATTGTCAATTATCAATTATTAATTATCCATTGATAACCTATGAATATCCTAGAATTTTCGGTACTGGTTTGGGCTGGCTCATTCACGGCTGGTTTTTTAGGCGCGATTACTGGCTTAGGGGGTGGTGTAGTTATTGTTCCCTTTTTGGTGTCCGTATTTGGGGTAGATATCCGATATGCGGTGGGTGCGTCTTTGGTGTCAGTGATTGCTACGTCTTGCGGTGCAGCTTCTTCTTATTTAAAAAAAGGATATGCGAATTTGCGAATTGGCATGTTTCTGGAAGTCGCCACCACAATAGGTGCTATTATGGGTGCATTGATTGCCGCTTATGTATCGGTTAAAGCCTTGACATTGGTGTTAGCGATCGCACTGATTTATTCTGCCTACTTTTCCTGGCAAAATCAACCCAAGCCGGACACCCCTGAGTCCCCTGATTCCCTGGCTACTTATCTGAAACTTAATGGAACGTATCCCACCCCTGATGGATTGATGATGTATCACGCTAATTCTATTCCTATGGGTTTTGGTGTGATGATGGTTGCGGGCGTATTATCGGGGTTGCTGGGTATTGGTTCGGGAGCGTTTAAAGTGCTAGCCATGGATCAAGTCATGGGTTTACCCTTTAAAGTGTCTACCACTACCAGCAATTTTATGATTGGGGTAACGGCGGCGGCGTCAGCCGGGGTTTATTTAACACGAGGTTACATTGACCCTGGATTGGCAATGCCTGTAATATTGGGGGTATTACCGGGTGCTTTATTGGGGGCAAATGTTCTTATCGGCGCCAAGACAGAGATTTTGAGAATCGTCTTTAGTCTGGTACTTTTAGTGATGGCGCTTAAGATGATCTACCAGAGTTTTATCGGGGCGGGATAAAATGAATCGAGTTAATCCCAAGGGTTTGAATCAGGACAATGCGATCGCGAATTCTACCTGTGAACGAAAGGTGAGACAGAAGTCAGAGGGTAAAGGAGTTTCAGGAAAGGAGGAATGTGGCGATGTCGCCGGAAATGATCACGGTTTAGACGGATATGAGCTAACGGATTTATCCCGTGATTTTCAGGTTAATGATCAAGAATTCGCTACGGAATCCGCTAATCCGCTACAACTTGAACATTGGATTGGTAATCTGCTGAACTATGGCGTAATTTTGTCAAGCAGTCTCGTTTTGGTGGGGGGAATTCTTTATTTAATTCGCCACGGATTTGAACCGGTTAATTACCGGATGTTTCAAGGAGAACCTGCTGAATTTCGCTCGCCTGTTGGTGTCATCCAAGGGGTGTTGTCCGGTCGCCGTCGGGGTATTATTCAATTGGGGTTACTGGTTCTCATTGCTACTCCGATTCTCCGAGTTGCTTTTTCCTGCATGATGTTTATCCGACAGCGAGATTGGATCTATACTGTTTTGACGTGGCTGGTTCTGTTTGGGTTGATTTACAGCTTTGTCGGCGCGTATTACTAATTTATATGAAATTTATTTAACTGGGGGGTCAGACCCCTCCCTATCTCTCCCCTGGGAGGGGAGGGAAGCAAGCCGATAGGATCATTTATTCCCTGGCGTCTAAGGATAGCGACATTCTGCTTAGTCAGGGATGATTTGGTAGCTTTTGTTACAATTGCGGAGAAAATTTTCCTTCAATTTTGATTATTGGACGGGTATTTTAGCATCGGGTAATTCACTCCAATGGGGTTTAGACTGGCTCCGTAATAATACGGTGTGAAAAACTCGGTCAGATTCTGTAAACTGAAGATATCAGCTATCGAATTAGTGATAGTGAGCCTCCTAGCTCAATTGTGGATTAAGCCTATTTCAGGTGATAACCAACAGCAATATGGCTCTTGCGATCGCGTACTCTGTCGGTAAAACTCTCTTTCTTAGCGGGAGATCAGAGGAAGTCACGGAATCTCTGGGACTTCTCGTCACGTTTACCCGAAAAGCCATGTCCTGGAAGTGAATCGCACTATACGATCCAACTTTAAGATCCCTCTTTGCGATCCCTCTTGGGCATGTCATTATTAAACTAACTATCAAGTTTTGATTTTTAGGGGTGCATCAATTGAATCATAAATCTTTGTCTGGGGTAAATCTTGCTCCAAATGTTATTACGGTATCACTGCGATCACCGTCTTATACTGTACCAATTCAACAATGGCACTTTACAGATCAACCGATTATTAAAATTGGGCGCTGTGCGGATAACCATATTGTGCTGCGGAGTTCGGTTGTCTCGCGTTACCATCTAGAACTGCGGTGTGTGGGGAACCGATGGAAACTGATTAATTTTGGCAACAATGGGACGTACAAGAATGGTCAACCGATTACGGAATTGGAAATTCCCGATGAGATTATTATTCAACTCGCCCTTTCGGGTCCCCAGTTGCAGATTAATCTCAGTACCAATGTACCAGAACCGTTGTTAAAGCTGCTTCGCCATCAAGATTCAGATCACCGCAATCTTCCGGGACGATTACGTACCATGTTCAGCGGAAGTTGAGCATAGGGCGACCCGAGTTAATTAAGCGGACTCCCGTTGTTCATTTGTGTAAGCGGGTCGCCTCTAAGTGAGAACTAGGGGTGAGATACCAAATGAATTTCAAATGAATTTCAATCAATTTCTATTTTAAGAGCAGGCTGGGTAAGCTGGTAATATATGTGCAGCCCGGATTAAGAGATGGCAAAAGCAGCCAAACCGCCTAAATCTGACTTGACAACACGACTCCAGAGTAATTACCTATTTAAGGAATTAGACGCCGACTGGTTGGATGATTATCTGAAAACCTTAGATCTCAAGGGAGAAAAGCTTTACTCTAGTCGTCCCGTCTATACCGCCTTTCGTCCCGGCGTTTCCTTGGATTTCCTGTATGTAATTGTCAATGGCGGACCGGTGATTACTCGCAGTACGCCGTTAGATCGGGTGATATCCATTAGCTATCCCGGTGGTTGTTTTGGGATGAGGAACTTGGCATTTAGCTATGGACAGGTGTCAAGATCCTTTCCTAGTTTGGTGGAAGCCTATAAAACTACAGATGTATTCCGGATTCCCTTGGACGTGATTGAGTCCATTTATAAAGAAAACCAGACATTTCGCGATCGCTACGATTTGCTGTTTGAGTTGCGGGAGAAGTTTCAGTACCATTTACTCAATTGCAGCACCTATCCCCCTCAAGCTGTTGCGGCGCTGTTGCGAGCCTTGGTGTATCAGGAGCGATCGCTAGGGAATCAACCGGATGCCAATGGGGTCTATGTATTTGATCTGCCTGTCGATGTGATTGCTCATGCCAGTCAGCTAAACCATCGTACCGTAGAACAGGTACTCAAGGGAATGCAACAGGTTGGATTATTAGCCTCTCCTACCGCCAAGGATACCTCTAGCGATATTGTCCGCGTTGCTGATCCAGAAGGGTTAAAGGAAGTCTACAGTGCCACTAGGGATAAAGTATCATGGTGGCCCCTAAAGTAACCCCCTGATGCCTTTCTGTATTGATAGACCACTAGCTATATAACTTTATTTTTTGGCGTAGTATGCCCGATATTTGGCTAGCGGTGAGTCAATAATGTATTCCCGCAGAAGTAAACCAGGACTTTGTGCTGGCAATTGGAAAGGCTCAGACAATCCGAGCTTAGCCTGATGTGTTATTTCCGGAAGAATACTGGTAGTATCGAGTAAATGTTGATAAGTAGCTTTGGCAAGATCTTTTTGACCTTCTAGGTCATAGCATTGTGCAAGGCGAAGCCAAGCCATCTGGCGGACGTCAATCTGATAGTGAATTAGGGTAGATGGGTAGTCAAGATCGCGAAGTTGTATAAGCTTTTTGATAGCAGCATCTACACATTCACGCTGCATTTCAATGCATGCCCTCAGATAGAGGAGAGTGTTTGTGGTTCCAGCCTCAAGTTCTTTGATTGCTTCCATCCTTTCCAGATACGCAAGGGGCTTCTCAAGTTTTTTCGTTCGGCTCTCGCTGCTGCTGGATTCTGGGGTTTTTAGATTTGTCATACCTCTTAATAGCTTTTTTAGAGTCTGGCGTGGCTTGGGCTTAGAGAATTCTCTTTTAAGAGGTTGTCTTCCAAGATGGGGAATGCGTAACCCAAGATCCATAGCCCCTGACCAAGCGCTTACGTAAGCCACTAAAGACATTAGAGATCCCTCGCGTAAAGGAAAATCACCGATTCCAGACACGAGTGAGCGTTTTTTTCTAAGAAAACTTATACCACCCGCGTCAGCTAGTAACTCGTAAGCACCTGTCCTTAAAGCAGCTTGGAGCTGTAGTGACGGACCGAGCATCAATCCTGCGGTGTCATCAAGCGCGACAATTCCCTCAGGTAGAACCATACTCTCCCATACGACAAAATCAGCATAGGCGTGTGCTTTGCTATGGCGTCCGTCTATATATAAAAATGAGATCGGTTCATTCCAGATTTCGGCTGCTTCGAGGCTAGGTGCTGATATAGTATTGACTAAATGCGACACATCGAATTGTTCAAGATTAGCAGCAAAGTCGGGCTGAAAATTGATGTCGATGGCAGTCATAGCAGGGCTATCACTCTTGCTGGCTAGGGCACGGGTGATGCAAACTGTGGATTTTCCAGCAAAGCTGCCAATTTCAACCACCATACCATCTGCACTTGCTTCACAGGCAAATCGGTATAGTTCTTCAGCAGCAATCGGTAGTAACCATCCTCTAATTTCATGCCAGCGCCTATTTTCGTCGGTGTTAAAGAAGGAGAGTTGCATAGATAAGAATTTCGATCTACTGAATTTTGTTATTTCCGCTTCGTCGCGATGACCATAAAACGTGGAGCCAATTGCTCCGCTAGCAAACCGAGGGATAACCAATTATACATCCGCATCCGCCGACCAGGAGGAACATAGTAAACGACGTGCTGTACTCCTAAGCCAGAGCGCTGAAACCAAGAGCGTACCATCTTAACGTTAGTCAAATGTATCCCTAACGACTCAAAATCAACCGAGCCACTCGCCGCCAAATCAAAGGGGGTAAATGTTTCAGATGAAAATTTACGGCACTTCCTGTTCAAGAATGTGGCAACTATCTTTCCTTTCTCCCCAAGAAGATTGGCAAAGCGTGTTAATACGGTTGTTGGCTCCCGCAGATGTTGTAAGACATCTGGGAAAATAATACAGTCAAAGCTTTGTTCTGATAATCTATCAATAGCTTGATCAAAATCCGGTATCACCGTTTCTATGCCCTTCGCCTGTGCTGTTACAGCAATAATTTCGTCTAGCGGTATAGCGACAACTCGATGCCCTTTCTTGACTAAATCGGCTTCAGTTTCTCCTGTTCCACATCCTACCGATAGCACATTCTTGCACCCAGAACCAACGGCTTTTACAATTCGCGGGTCGGACGGCGCGTAGTATTGTTTATCGAATTTCTTTGTAAGAAGTTTTGTCTCCGTTTCAAATAAACGCAATTTGGATAAGCTTCCTGCTTCCACTTGCATTAGGGCTTTGATTTGAGCTTCTACCTCTTCTTTCGGAAAATCGAATCTTCTCAACATCACATATTTATTAGACTGGTGATGCACGAGAAATCGATCCAATTGAGAAATACACATCACCTTAGTTAAACCACAGTATACGAAAGGATCGCATGCAGCGCTTGCTAGAATGTCATACCGTGAGCGCTGCGGTGTCAAGGCGTAGTTTCCTGAGTTGATCGCAATGTGCAATTGAGAACGGCTCAAAAGGTATAAAGCGGAATGCTTATTACTGAATTCGGCAAATGTATAGGAACCAAAGCGTTTGACTGAATCGGGCCACCAATGGTAAGAACCATGAAAACGATCAAAATGAAAACTTTTTTCAGGACTTAATTCATAACGGAAGAAGTCAGCCACATAGCCATCTGGCAAATATGGAGTTACCTCAAGAAACGCCTTTATATTATCCTGAGTAATCAGGGTATCATCCTCTGTGTATATAAACAAATCATACTTATCAGCATTTTCAATAAACAAACGGCGGTGTGCATACGCCAACGACCGAGGATCAGGCGTCGGCAATCCGACGATGACGTTTACGTCGGTTCCAAGATCTTTGGCAATATTTGTGTGTACCACTATTTCCTTTTGATAAGGTAGGGAACGATACTGTTCTAAAAGCTTTTGAAGATATACATCATTCTTTGTTCCGTAATTAGCAATTGCTACTAAAATTTTCATTTTCTATCCATTTAACCCCTTATAAATCCAAATAGCTAGGAGCAATTATTTCAATGCTCTCAGGCATTTTTTTCAAAAAACATTATTTTGACCAGTGGGATAAGTCACAGTTCAGAAACTCCGCAAGTCTTTGGTTCGGCTCCCGAAACCTTTCAATTAACATCTTGCGGGTTTCCGGAAGCATCGGTGGCGGTAAGTATTTCTGTTCAATCTGCTTCCCAGTGGGTAGTTGTCTTAGTCCCTGATAAACCCAGTCGCGCAACTCTTGCGGTAACAAAGAAGCTGCATGGGAAACTCCGGGAATTGACTTCAAAGGAGTTGTTATGCGTGAACGTATAATATTGTCAAAATGGGAACGGTTCTCGTTCGCCCAAACAGACTCTCTTTTGGTTAAATCGATTTCATCATCAATTTCCAAAAAATTACAGACCTTGCGAAGTGTATCGGCTGTTTCGTGGATTAAATCATCCATGAATAAAAAAAGAAAAGATTCTCTAGGAAAGAAGTTAAGATACTGTTCTATTCGCTCTATATAATTACTATTGTCCAAATCATGACTCCGGCGTCTAATGCTGTCTTCAAAGCGTTCAATTTTTTGAGTGACGTATCTTTTACCAGGATTTTGTTTAAGGTCTACATATTGACAGACTCTAATGTAATGTACCCAGTGGGAGTAAGCTCGATCTATTGGATTTCGCATAATATATATGAGCTTTACATTGGGCAGTATCTGAGCTATTCTCTCTGCACATTGAGACACAAAAACTTGTTGTAATTTTTGGGAGAATTCTGGCGCAAGATTAAGAGTATAAAAAGTTGATGCTTCCCCACAGACTTGATAGGATTCAGCTTGGCTAAATAGAGAAGCATACCAATCTAATCCTCTAGCATAAGTTTTGTTATCGGCGAAAAAATTCGGCTCCTTAGGTTCACTCATATATATTTGAGGATGCTGACACAAGTATTTATAAAGCGTTGTTGTGCCAGACTTGGCAGCTCCAATGATTAGAAAATCTGGTAAGCGCATCTGTATACTCCTTGTACTCCTTTTCCAGAAACTAGCGACACAGAAATCAACAATAAACCATCACCCATCACCCTTTCACCTCTCCAAACTTAGGACTCCAAAACGTCCCCTTTTTCGTCCAAAAATAAGCCACATTTTTACATTTCCCCTGACGAGACTTGGGATTCGCACAACGCAAAATCTGCTTAGACTCACCCTCTTTCTCATACTCATACAACTCCAACGGCTTCCCACAACTCGGACAAGCATACTCCGTTAACTTGTCTGGCTTGGCTGGCTTGGCTGGCTTGGCTTTCGGTGCAGGGCGATCTGAACGGGGTAACTCATACTCTCCAGCCTTGGCATTCCAAAACATTACCACCCCACATCCCCCTTGGCGATTATCGCAACTGAGGAAATGATCCGCTTTCAGCTTCTGAGACTGAGAAAACACCTTAGTCATCAAATGCTGACATTTAGGACAGGGATAATCCGTGGGTTCCGTTCTCGGACGCCGTTTCGATTCACCCTTCGAGGTAGACTGAGTTTGACTGGATATATCTGGAACTTGGGAAAACGCCGAGTTAAGCGCCGGAGCAAAGTAATCCCGATTCCACCCCGTCAAATAACATTCCCAATCTAACTTCCCTGACGCGATCGCATCTAAATCCGATTCCATCTTAGCGGTAAATTCTGGCTGAATCAGATCCGGTAACACCTGTGCCAAAAATACATCCAATTCCATCCCCAGTTGGGTTGGCTGCAATCTCCCTTTACTTAACTGAACATAGTTACGCGCTTTCAACGTCTTAATTGTCGGCGCATAGGTGCTAGGACGACCAATTCCAGAACGTTCCATCGCCTGCACCAGTTTGGGTTCGCTGTAACGGGGTGGCGGCTGCGTCTGTTTCTTGTCTGCACCTGCCTTATCTAAGCTAAGGGGTTGACCCTGCTGTACCCGTGGTAATTGGGAATCGGCGGCAATATTATTCCAATAGCGAGTATAGCCAGGTACGAGTAACACCTGTCCCCTGGCTTCCCAAAATACATCCCCCGATTGGGTGATAATGCGAGTTTTGGATAATTGAGCCTGACAGCATTGGGTTGCGATCGCGCGATTCCAAATTAAATCATACAGTTTTGCCTCATCCCTGGGGAGTTGAACCGATAATTGCTCCGGTGTGCGTTCAACATGAGTAGGACGAATCGCTTCATGGGCTTCTTGCGCCCCGGATTTAGAGCGATGGGAGGTTACTCTAGAGGGTACATTATCCGGGTCATGCTGCAAAAGCCATTGTTTTGCCCCTCGACAAAACTCTGGAGACAACGCCACGGAATCCGTCCGCATATAGGTAATATGCCCAGCTTCATAGAGGCTTTGGGCAATTTTCATCGTCACTTCTGGATTCAGCTTGAGTTTAGCACCAGCAGATTGCTGAAGCGTAGAAGTTGTAAATGCGGCGGGGGGAGATTGTTTAACTGTCTTCCCCTCCACTGTGACAACATGATGGGAATGAGAACGCGCTATCGCGACTAATTGATCCGCCTCGTCCTGAGAGAGTACCCGCTTCCCTTCCGCTACTGGATTCTCTTCTCCCGTATCATCCGGCTGATTCTTCGTGTTCCTAGAATTCTCTTGCGGCTGAGTTCGACCTGCGTAAAGGGCTTTAAATCCCTCCTGATATTCTACCCACACCACCCAATAATCCTGGGGTTTAAATGCCAGAATCTCTTGTTCTCGCTTCACCAGTAGATGTAAGGTAGCACTCTGCACCCGTCCCATGGACTTGCAGCCGTTATTCAAGCGCCAAACTAATCGACTCCCTTTATATCCCACCAATTTATCCAAACAATCCCTAGCACGTCCTGCGGCGATAAGGTTTGAGTCAATAGTTTTCGGATGTGCGATCGCGCGTTCTACGGCGGCTTTGGTAATCTCTGTGTAAGTCACCCGTAGGGGATTCTTCAATCGCAATTCTTGGCTCAAATGCCAACCAATCGTTTCTCCTTCTCTGTCTGGGTCAGTCCCTAGGTAAATTCGGTCGGCTTGGCGGACAGCAGAGCGCAACTCCGATAAGATTTTCTTAGCTTGTGAACTGCGGGGAACATAGCGACAGTGGACGTGGGAACCCTCCAAATCAAACCCTAGAGAATCTTGACCATCATCAGCTAATTCCCGAACATGACCCATGCTGGCTTTAACCGTCCAGCCAGCACCGAGAATGGACTTAAGTTTTTTGACCTTACCGCCTGATTCGATAATTAGTAGATTCGCCATGGCTGTTGGCAAGAGATGATGGAGCAATATAGAGGTATGCCCGGGAAGGGGTGCGATGACCCAAAAATTGGCACAGCTAAATTGCCAGAGTTGACATTTTGTGTATTATATGCATATTAGGTCAAAATTTGGGACGCGATCGGCACAGAAAGCCCAGCCTATACGATAAACCAACACCAACTTAAACTGAATGGTACTGACTTAAGCTCAATGGCACTATAAGCATTTTTGGATCGCCTCCACCCTTAATATACCGTAGGGTGGGCACTGCCCACCAGCCTTGGAGCGTGCCATTCGACTTAAGCTAGGTTCGTAGTAGGCACAAAGCGTGCCAGAAACACTTTAGGCTTACTACACTCTAACCTCAGTGCCATTCAACTTAAACCCAGCCCCTGACTTCGGAATCGGTTAAAATTTTCCCCAACTTAAGACATTCGCTTTTCGTCGCTTGTAAAATATGTTTCATCATCACAGGTTCACCCGCATCAGCCGCAATAAACGCCGCATTTAAGGCAATACTGCGGATATTTCCCCCCGCCATATTCAACTTGCCCAACTTTTGCATCTCTAATTTCTGAGTCGGTGTTTCTTGGGGAAAAATGCGCTGCCAAATCGCGGATCTATCATCGGCATTTGGAAAGGGAAACTTAACCGAGAAATTGATTCGACGCATAAACGCTTGATCTAAGGCTTCAATCAAATTTGTCGTCAAAATTGCTAATCCTTGATAGGCTTCCATCCGCTGGAGTAAATAACTCACTTCCACATTTGCGTGGCGATCATGAGAATCTTTCACTTGAGTTCGTTTACCAAACAACGCATCCGCTTCATCAAACAGTAAAATTGCCCCACTCGTTTCCGCAGTATCAAAGATTCGCCGCAAATTTTTCTCCGTTTCACCAATATATTTACTAACCACCGCACTCAAATCAATTCGATAAAGGTCAAGACTTAACTCCTTTGCCAACACTTCCGCCGCCATGGTTTTCCCAGTTCCACTCGGTCCGGAAAAAAGAGCGCTAATCCCCAAACCGCGTCCTCCTTTGCTCGCAAATCCCCACTCCTGATAAACTTTCGCCCGTTGTTGAACATGAGTCGAAACTTCATGTAACGTCTTTTTTTCCAAGTCAGGTAGAATCAACTCCTCCCAAGTCGCTACAGCATCAATCCGTTGTGCCAAATCATCTAAACGGGGACGCGCTTGAACCTTACAGAAATCCCATAAGTGAGTTTGCAGGGGAGATGAATTAATTTCTATTTTGGGTTGATCTTTTTGGTGTTTCGATGAACGACGGCGGGTTGAGAATGAGGAAGTTTTTTCTGGTTCTTTATCGTTTTGTTCATCGTCTAGCTGTCCATCGGTTGGTGTGGGCGTATAGTCCATCTTATTCAGCGATAAACAGGCGGCTTGAATTGTTGCGGCGTTGAGATTAAATTGGGCAACTAGGGTGTCAAGTTGTCCATTCAGTTCTGTTGTCAGTGAACCGAGATAGGATTTCCAGATATCTCGTTGTTCAGCATGAGTTAGTTGACCTACATCTAAGGTAATCATCGGGCGTTGGCGTTGCGGTTGTCGTTCCTGAGTGCTGAAAATTAACGGCACATTTACTTGATCAACAAACTCAGCAATTGCCCATTCTCGCCGAGGATCGCCTTGATTCATCTCATCAGCATTTAGAAACAAGAAGCTGTGGTTTAATAAAGCTTCCCGGAAACACCGTTTTTTTAACTCATACAGTTCATTAGGATTAAATGGAACAACAGATGCTGATATCATCTGAAGACTCC
Source organism: Coleofasciculus sp. G2-EDA-02 (assembly GCF_040226375.1). Lineage (NCBI taxonomy): Bacteria > Bacillati > Cyanobacteriota > Cyanophyceae > Coleofasciculales > Coleofasciculaceae > Coleofasciculus > Coleofasciculus sp. G2-EDA-02. Next base: position 36,526 of record NZ_JAVKEW010000155.1, read on the forward strand.
ATCCTAATGCGCTACAGGCGACAGTCGCAATAGATTGCTTCGCTCCTATATCTGAACCACATAACTGAACAACGGGATAGTCAAAAGTTGCCAAAGATTTAGACCAATTAGCGATAATTTGGTCGGCAATTTTTTGATGCGAATGGGGGAGAGGAGTGGAAAATGAAGGCGGTACAGGCAAAAGGATACCTGCCAATTCCTTATCTATGCAAGGTTCACTCAACAGATAACAAAGAATCCGCTGATTAATGCGTAGAGGCGATTGAGTGAAGGGTAGTCCTTCAGCCATTTCAATCAGTTCCCAATGTTGTAAGGGAGATTGGGAGGAAAGAATACTCAGATGAGTCTGGCTAAACGTAGATAACGCTAAGTTCAGCGTCGGATAATTTCGTTTAGGATTGCCGTTAATTTTGGCACATAAGACTTCAAATTCGCTATCCAACTCCATGCCAACGCATAATAAGAGGATATAGCGGTCAAATTGGGATAGGTGAAATAAAGCGCAGAGTTTATCTAGGGCTGGTGGTGCATAGTCTAGAAGGGCTGCGGCATCTGGGGATAAAGTCTTTTTCAATTTGGCTAAGTTGGGCTGATTTTGCTGGTAAGCGATGCAATCTTCTAATACCTGACGAACTTGATTAACGGCTATCTGGAGATAGTGAAAGTTGGCTTGATACCAGTTGGTTGGTGTGGGAATATCCATACATATTTATATGTTTTAATATTGTTAAATTTGATCGTCCGTTGGAAGCGTGAAAGCGGGTAATAATTAAGTTGGTTGGGAAGATCGATTCCCTCCGGGATAGCTTCGCTTACCGCGAAACCCCACAGTTTCTCCCCTTGCTCCGGTTGGATGGCTCTTATGTTAAAACATATTTCCGGTTGAATTCGGTTTAGACAAAATAGTTTATAATTTAGCCACAACTCAAGATGTCTTAGGTCAAGCCGCTTTCCGGCGTTTTCTCGGAATGGACAGGTATTGGCTTCTCGGAGAATCACCCAGGATTCTTGAGGGAATCGGCTCCAATCCTTAACATTATCGGGCAACTGAGGCGGCATCATGTATAAACCCGTACAAAAGAAAAGTTCATCCTGGACTCCTCCGAAGGTACAGAAAAAGGGTAAAAGCGCTGCTAAATTGGGGCGTTTTTCGATTCAACCCAAGCCAAACCAGACATCTGCCCCATCCCAAGAAATCGGGGACGATAAGAGAGCATCAGCCGATACACTCGCCGCGAATGTGATGCGAGGACTGCAAGCCAAGGAACTTGAGCTTGCCGAAGGGTCAACAGTACAGCGTAAATCTGAATCACCATGGACAGCCGGGTTTGATGCCGCCCCACCCACAACACAAACTCCTACTCCTCAGATGGGAACAGCTTTTGCCCCAGTCTCAGAAAACCCGATTCAACGCCAATGTGCTGATTGTGCCAAAGAAGAGAAAGAACAGGCGGGAGAAGTTGGGAAAGACGTAGAGGAAATTGGAATTCAAACCAAGTTGACTATAGGAGCGCCAGGAGATCCCTACGAGCAAGAAGCTGACCGAGTAGCGTCTCAGGTAATGTCAATGTCAGCGCCTCCTGATAGTTCAGCGTCCGTTCAGCGCCGGTTGGACACCAATAACCCCAATCAAATATGGCAAAGAGCGCAGTCAATTACACCTGTGGTGCAAAAGCGAATTGATCCGCGTGTGCAAATGGGGCAGATGATACAACGGGCAGCTCAAATAGACGCAAATCAAGCATCTGGGGATTTAGAGAGTCGTTTGAATGCGTCTAAAGGTGGAGGTTCTCCGTTATCCGAGGACGTGAGAGGATTTATGGAACCGCGCTTTGGGGCTGACTTTAGTGGGGTGCGGGTGCATACGGGTGGTGAAGCGGTGCAGATGAATCGCCAGTTGGGCGCTCAGGCGTTTACTCATGGGAGTGATGTTTACTTTGGGGCTGGAAAGTCGCCGGGGAATAATGAGTTGACGGCTCATGAGTTGACTCATGTGGTACAGCAGACGGGTGTTGTGCACAGGAAGAATAAACAAGAACAGATCCAACCTAGCCTTTTGCATGGCATCGTACCCAAGAGTCAAGTTTTGGGTCATCTACAAGCTATGCAGGAGCAATTAAATATTGATGGAGCTTTGTACCGTAAAGAAATTGCTCAATTCCAGCAGACCCATTCAACTGAACAGATTCTTGAGAAACAGCAACAACTCTTGCCAGCTCAAAATGGGAGTATAACTCAGACAGGTGATAGCTCGAAAATTTTTAGAGCTTGTGGGGATAGTAATGCGGCTGGTCAAATTACTCATGAAACAAAATTTAATGCACCAGATGGATCTGCCAAAACACGAAAGAATGTAGGTGTAGGCGAAGAGGTTGAATTTAAAGCACCTAGTGCCGGGAAGTGGACGGCATCAGCTGGGACTCCTGTAACTTTGCCTAACGGAAATACGTTTAATTGGACTGCCCCCAATAGAGCTGCATCCGTGAAAATAAAGTTTGAGCTAGGTGGTAAAGAATCCTCAGTCTCGATGAATGTCATAGAACCTAATGGTATCACCGGAACCAAGACAAGCGAAGATCCTTACCCGGCGGGTACTCAGGGTGCTGGTATGCGCCTGAACTTTAATTTTCACCCAAAGAAAGTGTCTTTCGGAAATGCTTTCATTTTAGAGATTCCTGGTCCAGCTACTAGTATATCGGGATACTTCAAGAGTTACCGTGCTGCTAGTTTGTACCACCATCCGAATCCTGATTTTGTCCCGATTGCACAGGATAATACACTTGGTGCAATACGAGACCAAGCTGCTTTCTCTGGCTACCCTGCACCATGGAAAAAAGGTGGATTCAAGTGGGATATTCCAAACCATTTTAGGGTTAAAGGTGAAGGAGGTAATGGAAAGAAATTTACAACCGTAACCCAAGCCTTTTCGATATCAGGCTCGGATGGTACTTCCAAGGTCACAAAAGCTGGTGAAAGTGTCGAAAGGACTCCGTGATGAATGTTTGCTTAGAATTTTTTGCGCGTTACACGCTTATTATCCTTGGTGTGACTATGCTGGTTATATGTCAAACTGAGGGTCAAAATCAGGCGGCTAATCCCTCACTGCCAGAAAATGGAGAAGAAACGATGAAAGAACAAAATACAAATATAGATACTGTCCAGCTACAAATTACCGCTGAACCGTTGGAGTTCTCCATATCGGAGATCGAAAACTTCAAGATTTCTCTTACTGCCACCAACCAGAGTGAGGAAGTCACAAATCCAGAACTTCATCTGGTAAAGCTTTTCATCAATGGTGAGCAATCTATGGCATGGAATTTAGCGATTAGTAATGGTCTACGAGAAGAGAAGTGGTTTGCTCTCCCTCCCGGGGATACAGTTTCAATGAGTTGGTCAATGGGTCGGTCTCTGTTTCCAACACCGGGTGACTACAGCCTAGTGTTTCACTACGGTAACAAAGAATTAGACCCCATTCACGTCCATGTACTTCCTTAATTGACATCCTCCCACCACTAATTCGGAGTACCGAATATAGTGGGGGATTCCCAAGAATTCTTGGTTCGCAGTTCATCGAGCCGACTTAGAGCAAGAGCGTCTCCGTTCTTGAGCCAGAGGTCAGTTTCTCTCTGCGCTTTTGAGCTTTTGGCTCCAGATTCCGTATGCCCTACGGTACTGTTTAAGTATTCAGCTAGCAGCTTGAATCCCTTTGCCAGAATGTTTTTTGCGGCGTTATAGTCACGGTCTAAGACTGTGCCGCACTTGTTGCAT
>NZ_JAVKEW010000156.1:0-4887 GCF_040226375.1 Coleofasciculus sp. G2-EDA-02
AATGAACAATGGATAATGACCTCTCCTTAAAAGAATAGGATTGAAATTAAGGAAAATCTTTTTTAATTTCTTCGTAAACGAAGAGGTCTTAGACCCAATTAATCAATTATCAATTATCAATTATTAATTATCCATTGATAACGAAGCGAATGGTCTATTCAAATAATAAAAGTTTCCGTTATGCTAATATCAGCTAACGCCACCCTGACTTTAAAGCATTCTCCTGCTTCTCCACTAAACTGTAATTGAATTTGCTTAGTGCTTCTGGCTTCAGCTTGCATCACTGTTTCTCCTGTATCATCAAGAATCATCAGTCGCAGATTTTTAGGTAGATATGATTGACCATTGGTCGGATAAATTTCAACCGAAATATCGAGTTCTGATGAGCGGGTTGGTATCAAATTCATGACTAATATGACTTGTTCATCATCATATCGGCGTCCTAACGTCAACCGCTTACCCCGTGTAATTTTAAGATCGGATGGTTCTGATAAATGGGTGGCTATTTGCGTGTAATTTCTAAAATTAAAGGCGAGTTCTGTTGGCGAGGAATCGAATAATGTGTCCACAGTCTGCCAACCGACATCAAAAATATTTTGTAGCCATTGATTGAGTTGTATTGGTTGTCTGGATGGATTGATATGCTCTAATAAATGTTCCAGTGATTTAAGTTGAGTTAGGAGAACTTCTTCGGTGTTAACGCTGGGCAAAAATCCCAGTAATTTGGCTTCAGTTAAGGCTTGATTCAATTCAACGGCTACATAACCGATACGCTCAGACCAAACTTCTGCGGGGATATGACAGCTAGCGGCGTTGGGTAAGACGGGACGACATTCTAATTTGCCAATATCTTTAATCAATAAGTCGGCTGTATTTTCCAAGGTTTGCATGATTGGATTCCAACTATCACTCGCCTGCCAGTTTGTCGGAATTCCCAGGCATTTTAGAGAAGTCTTGACAGCATAGACGGCTAATGTATTCAGGTAAACTTGTTTTGCCTTTTGGGGGCAATGCTGTTGGTGAAACTGTTGAGCGATTTGATGGGCTTCTAATGTCAGGGGGACAGTCAGCATGAGGGGTTCATTCGTGGTGTTTAACATTGTATTCTTTACCTCAGGGGAGATTATGATGATAAGTATTCTCTTAACTTGGGACTAAATTTAGCTAAGCAACGCTGGTAGAAACTGCTTAAGGTGGAAATCTTAATTCCTAATTCTTCAGAAATTTCGTTCCAAGAGTACCCGGATAAAAGTTTAAGGGCTAAAAATTGGAAGTTGGCGGCTGGCTGATTGGACGTATAGGTTTGATTAAACAGTCCTTCAGGGTCAGTTTCTAGATAGTGAATGATTTCTTGTAACAGAGAGGGCGTCAACTGCGGATTAACTTCGGCTGGATTGTTTTTCTCTAAGTCATCCAGGGTTAAACGTTTGACTCGTTTAGCATCGACTCCTTTATGCAGGGTTGGCATCATAGAACGACTGGCTTCCCTGAAAAATCGATGCTTTAGCATAAAGTTTATCCATTGTAAAACTTCAAAACTAGGGTTATAATCATCAATCCTTTCGCAAATATAACAAAATAGGCGTTGCTTGGCTTCATCATAAATATCCTCATAAAATCCGTGGAATTGTTCGGGATAGGGACGAGTCAGTTTACCGGACTGCTGAATAGCACCCAATAGCTTGGCTAAAGCTTGCTGTCGTTGTTTACTTCGGGGAGGATGCTGCTGTGCGTCCTGTGCCAGTTGCTTTAACTGTTGGTCTATGGCATTCATAGATAGCGATAGAGTTCGTACATCAGTTACCTGAAATTGTGTTGATACACCGATTTAACTCTGTTCATAGAGGTCTCACCAACTCAAGGGCGATTTTATGCAAGGTGGGGAAAATCTTTACAAAAGTTTAACAGAAGCGGCAGTATGGGGAAGATGGGGAGTTCCAGAGGTAGTATGCTACATCTGGAACAGTCAGGGCGGTTTTAGTCCCATCTGTTGTGAGGTCAGAAACGATAGTAGTGAAAAGATCCCCTACACAGTTTCCCAATCGCTTATGTAAAGATTTGTAGCACATACCTGACTTTTGCATAAAACTCACCTGCTGAACTTGAGAACCTAATGAAAGGGTAAGGTAAGGACTAAAATCATGTTGATTCGTAAGATTGTTCAACAGGCACTAACGACACGCTATCTCACCAGGGAAGCCGAAGACCAACTGCGACAGCTACTCAGAGGCAAATACGATTCACAAGATCTCCGAGCGTTCATGCAGTTGCAGAATGCTGTAATGGAGGGTCAGGTGCAACAAGAGTGCCGCTCTTGTCCCGACAACCTCTTGATTTTCAGAGATAGAGAACAGACAAAAAATTTAAGTAAGCATAGGGGAAGTATACCCGCACGCATCGAACCGTTCATCCTCATCCCCTAACCCCCCTTGATACTGCTACAAGCCCCTGACGGCTACTCCCTATTAATTGGGTAGAAAAATCTACCTATCACTGATTATCCTAGGGATTATCCTTGACGGGTTGCCAAGACTCGGATAAATTCCAAGGGTAATCCATCGGTATCGGCAATAAATGCCACCTCGTACACGCGATCGCCGATAATTTGTTGAGTGGGTTCTAAAAGAATTTTCAAGGGGTGAAACTGATCCGGATTTTGACTCGATGCTTCATCCATGCGCTGTTGCAGCGATTCCAGCCAACTAGGTAAGTCGGGAACCGTTTCGGTGAGATCAAAAGAGAGATGATAGTAACCGACGTAATGTTCATCCCCAAAAGCATCCGGTGCAGGTTTAGGTTCCGGGATTTGAATCAGTTCAATTCGTCCGTCTAATCCCTCCATCCAACAGGCGAGAGTAATCCCCGCCGTGAAGCGTTCGGAGATTGTGAAACCTAGTTGTTCGTAGAACGCGATCGCGCGATGGATATCAGCCGTGCGAATTGAAGCATGATGCATGATTCACAAATAATTTTAATTGTTAATCTCTGTAGGGGCGGGTTTTACGGATAACACTCCAGCTCAAACTCCTAACTTAACTAAACCCGCCCCGACTTAGTGATAGGAAAGCAAACAAATGACAAATTAGGACTTCCGTTTTCTTGACGGCACAGGCGCTACCTGTAGGGGCTCTTTCATTGCCGTGCCCCTACCATAAATGGCGTTTGTGCGTAAGTCCTGAAATGACAAATGACAAATGACCAATGACCAATGACAACTTACTCAAATAATCGAAAATAAGGATAGCGTACTGGAATTCCTGGCTCTTTTTCCAAATTGAAGTTAATCACTTCCCAACAAGGTTCCTCGCCTGGATCAGGGCTAAATGCTACGGGTAAGCCATAAAGTCGGGGACGTCCCGGTTCAGATTGTCCGCGCCAGGGGGTACTTCGTTCCAGATAGGCGCTAACTAAGTCTCGATAGCGACTGGCAATAATCACCCGTGTTGCCCGATAGCCTTGAGTGTACAGGCGATCAAGGGCTTCGTGAATTTCAAAGCGAATCCCATCCGGATGGGTATGCTGACGATACCACTCACTCTCCCATTGACGCCAATGACGCCCCGATTGTAAATGGATGAGTTCTTCAGTTTTGGGGTCTGCCTCGAAAGCGCCATGCCGGGGACACAAATAGGTATCGGTCAATGTCAATGCCGGAATAGACTGCCGACAGTGAGGACATTGAATCTCTGAACCGAATATGGGGTACTGTAAACTAGGATTAATCATCTAGGGTTGAAGGTATCGTCATTCATTCGGCGATTGCGCTAGTACCTGTATAAATATATCTGTGGCTTCATCAATTATAGAATACGCTCGAACACACTCATCTGTTTTATAGGCAATTGTGACTGATTCTCATCCCCAGTTTCCTGCAACTCCCTCCTATTGGTCCGCTGTTGATTTGTCTCAAGCCGCCTTTGTTGCGCCCAATGCGGTAGTTATCGGTAAAGTCGCGATCGCATCTGGAGCCAGCGTCTGGTATGGCGCTGTAGTGCGGGGCGATGTCGAGCGGATTGAAATTGGTGAATGCACCAATATTCAGGATGGTGCTATTTTACATGGTGATCCGGGTAAGCCGACTATTCTGGAAGACCATGTGACAATTGGACATCGAGCTGTCGTCCATTCAGCCCATATTGAACGGGGATGTCTGATTGGGATTGGTGCGATTGTTCTGGATGGTGTGCGGGTAGGATATGGCAGCATTGTCGGTGCTGGGGCATTGGTGACGAAAGATGTTGCCCCTTTCTCCTTGGTGGTTGGCATTCCGGCGCGAAAAGTCCGTGATATTTCTGAAACTGAGGCGGCTGAATTAATCGAACATGCGCGACGCTACCAAAAGCTGGCTTTGGTTCATGGGGGAAAAGGCACAGACTTGGGCTTTAGCCAACCTGAATGAGAACCCGGAGAAGAGAAAGCTTACCGACGCTGAAAAAAAGCTGGCGACCTATTGACTTTTGGGGGCATATTTTGGTTAAAACTATATATATGAGAATCCTTCACAGAAATTTAAGCATTAAGCGAGGTAGGTGAAACTATGGATTGGCGGTTACTCATTGTCTTGTTACCTATCCTCTTAGCCGCAAGTTGGGCTTTGTTCAACATTGGTGCCGCGGCTATTGGTCAAATTCAGGCGTTCCTGAATAAATCCTGAGTGGTACTGGGTAGACACAAATTAATTTTGTAGAGACGTAGCATGCTACGTCTCTACGTCTATTCTATAGTACATATGTTCTATTTACCGGAAAAGCGATGGGTGAAGGCTCCCACGCTCTTTAGCTGGGAGATGAAACCGAGCGAACCGTCTAGGTAGCGAATAAATTCGCCAGTCAAATAATTCGGATAACGTTCTACTATTGTGGTAATGTAAATACAAGTCGCGGGAGG
>NZ_JAVKEW010000157.1:0-11631 GCF_040226375.1 Coleofasciculus sp. G2-EDA-02
AGCGGCGATGCTTTCTTTAGGTGAACGGATTGGTCGTGAATTAGTTCGCGGTACAATTGACCGGATCTATGTCGAGGGTGAAAAGGGCTTTAGTGTCTTGACCAGTTGTGGTGAAGATACCGTCTTTCTGGTTCTGGCGACGAAAGAGGCTAAACAAGGACTTTTGATGCTGGAAATCAAGCGCACCGTTGGGGAATTGCGGATGGTTCTGGCGTAATCACCTTGAGGGGTAAGGGTTTCTTCACTTGTGCAGCAAGCCCTATGTAGGGTGGGCATTGCCCACCCTACCCATGTTGAGATGATCAATTAAACAAACAGTTGTGGTGAAGATACCGTCTTTCTGGTTCTGGCGACGAAAGAGGCTAAACAAGGACTTTTGATGCATAGTCCGAGGGGGATTGTGCAATCAGCTACCCGCCCTTTAGATGTTGGGCAGCTTAGTTGTGAGTTTTGAGTTGCCAGAGAATTATGAGAACTATGGTACAAAATTATAAGAAATGTTAACAAAATCCATTTAGTGGGGATTGGTCATCGTGGCGAAAAATTATGGGGGAGTCGAGGGCATACCGTTACCAGATTTATGAGGCTAAACAGCCCAAGACTTCTATCTATAGATAGACGATCTTGAGTCGAGGCTTGACCTATATTATGAGTCAGACCGTCTTAGCGATCCATAAATGGTCTCCCTTGATTGTAAATTTTTTTGAAAAAAAGCTCATTTCTCCGGAGAAGTTCACTATACTGGATTTCACCTTCGTAATTTCTTAAGTAGCAGAAATTGATTAAAGGTTTGTTACATAAAGACCATTTTTTACCCCCGATAGGAGGAACATCCATGGAAATGACAACCCGTGACAACTTAACAAAGGCTTATTCACTCAACGAAAAGGTCAAAGGCTTCTTGATTTGGACATTTACTCTAACCGTATGTCTATTAGTGGCAGGGTTTCCGCTGATTGTCTTAATGGTGGCGCTCGGAGCAATCATGGCGATTTCCTTGCAATCGCTTTTGCCGATTAGTGCCGTTTTGCTTGTCGCCGTTGGTTTGATTGGTGCGAATGTTTTCGGGATTTTATTCGGAGCCGCCGTATTAACCTTTAAGGGTGTCAATCCGAAGGAAGTCCGTTGGTTGAGCTGGTTACATGGTGAACAGAATATTCTGCATAAGTCAATTTTTGCAGCTTGCCCACTTACCTGTGAAGTTACAAAGTAGCAATCAACTTGGTGTGCAAGAATTTGTAAACATAGCTTGATAACAGCGTAACTTTTTTGTCAAATGGTAGTGTGGCCCGGCTTTGACCGGGTTTTTTCATGGGGAAAGTTATTTGTAAGGGAACAGGGACTGACGTAAGCTGATTTAATTTTATTGAAGATAAAAATTAAGTAAATTTGAGTGATGTAACGCTTATATATGGCGTTTTATAAAAAATTGAGTCAGGATAGATTTAAGGGAATATCTATATTTTTTCAGAGTAAAAATTGAGGATACGATAGGTGACAACAGGTGGTTGTCAGTTTGTATTACCCGTAAGACCAAACCCATTCCCAGCTTAGGTTAGGGTGACTAGGCTGAGGTGATGATGATCGGCAAGGTGATAAACCATTGGAGCAATCGATGAGTGGAAATAAATCAAGGTATGAACTGCACTTTCATGGTTTAGTGCAAGATGCGGTGACGGTTGAACCCAGTCAAGCGAAACGAATTTATCAGCAAAGGTTGACTCAACCGACTTCGATCTATGAGTTACCGCTGCCATTGGCTGATTTTATAGGTCGCCAAGGGGAACTCGAAGGTATAACTAGGGTGCTAAGACAGGCAACATCGGGTCAAAAATTCCAGGCAGCGATCGCACTCGTTACGGGTGTCGCTGGTGTGGGCAAATCTGCTTTAGCTGTGCAAGCGGCTTATCAGTTACAACCGGAGTTTCCCGATGCTCAGCTTTATGTCAATCTGCGCGGGAGTGAGGGGCAACCTCTCGACGCTTTAGACGTACTCGCCGGGTTTGTGCGGGTTTTGGGTGTGGAGGATCGGTCAATCCCTCAAAGTCTGAGTGAGCGTTCTCAACTGTATGATTCTCTGATGGCAGGGAAACGGGTATTAATTATCCTTGACAACGCCCGCGACGAGTTTCAGATCCGTCCTTTGCTGCCGCAATGTTCTACTTGTGCCGTGTTAATTACGACTCGCCGCCAGATTAATGGGTTGGAGGAGGCGACAATTGTGGAGTTGCCTGTGATGAGTGAACCAGAAGCGCGATCGCTTCTGGAAAATTTCATTGATGCACAGGTGATGGCGGCTGAACCAGACGCGACTCAACAGATTCTGGCTCAGTGCGATTATCTACCGTTGGCAGTGCGGATTACAGGCGGTTTCTTGCGCCAATTCCCTAACTCGCCATTGGCTGATTATGCGAGCAAGCTTGAGCATGAACGACAGCGGCTGGCACAGATGCACCTGAATGATTTGTCGATGCGCCCTAGCCTTATCCTCAGTTATCAGTCACTGGATGAAGCATCGGCTCGTTTGTTCCGCTTATTGGGACTTTTAGTGGGTGTCAATTTTACAGCGGAAGTGGCGGTAAGGTTGTTAGAGGTGGAATCTGCGATCGCGCAACAATCCTTTGATACTTTGGTGGCATGGCAGCTTTTGACCCCAGAGAGTCCAGGGCGTTACCGTTTCCATGATGTGGTGCGTCGGTTTGCCCGAGGGCAATTGGCGCAGCAGGAACCCGCCGATGTCAGACAAGCGGCTCGATTGAGGCTGAGTCGCTGGTATCTAGAGATGGCTTATATTTTTGATTTGGCGATTAATCCAGAAACTCGTCGCCAGTTTGTTCAATCTTTGGTTAAGGGTAAAGAGCAAGCGCCTACCGAGCGTCATTGGCTTTTGGCGGCTTTATACTGGTTTGAAATCGAGCGACCGAATATAGTAGCCTCGGTTGAGTGGGCGCATCAAGCTGAGGCTTGGGATGTGGTTGTGTCGCTGGCTCAGCATTTGGTTAACTTTTTTAACACCCATGGGTATTGGGGGGACTGGGAACGAACTCATGGATTGGCTTTGGAAGCCAGCCGCGAATTAGGCGATCGCGACAAAGAGGCGCAGACGCTGATTAATTTGGGGAATGTGTATTCTTTAGCTAGTCAATGGGAGAAGGCAAACCAATGTTATCAGCAGAGTCTGGGCATTTTCAACGAGTTGAGCGATCGCCCCGGGGCGGCGAAGACGTTGAGTAACCTGGGTAATGTGTACTTTCAGCAGCAGCAGCGCCAGAACGCAAGGGATTGCTATCAGCAGAGTCTGTCCATGTTCCAGGAATTAGGCGATCGCTACCGAGAAGGTCAGACGTTAGCCAATATGGGTATTTTCTATGCTCAAGATCATCAACCAGCACAAGCTATTCTGTTGTGGCAAGACTCGCTGACTAAACTCCACCCAAACTTGCCCAAGTTTAGACGAGTCGCTGAATGGTTACAGTCGCTCAAAGGACAAAGCGTTGAAACCTCGTCTCCCCCTCAAACCCTGGGGCTGAAGCGTCTCATTCTTTATTGGGGAGGCGCATTTTTCCTCATGATTAGTTTGATTGTGTCCATGATTATTCTGACTGGGTGAAATATCCGAGTTATTTGCTGATTTCCATAGTTACACAACTTTAAGTCTTAACGTTATAAAACTATACAAACATGAAATAATAAAATTGCTAAATGTTCCGGATTGTAGGGCAAATCATGGAAAAATATTGAATAACATTAACCTTATCATTTATTTTTAAGTGAGTTTGTAATTATTGCTTATAATTATTCCGGGACAATTAAAACCCATCCCTGACTCTATTGAAAACTTAATGGTTTTCTTATAAAACAAGCAGACAATAGTCTAAGAAAATTGCTAAAACTATAGAAGACTCTACTTGGGGTTTCATCTAAAATCCAGACCAGAGAAAAATATGAGCCTGAAGTCTTGTGAATTTTTGCCCAAAATGCCAGATCTGATTAGTTTCAATGAGACAGATAAATCCCCGTTAAAATTTCTCACTGATTGGGAAAAAGAAATGGCACTAGAGGTAACATAACAGTTCTACGACGACTTAAGCAGCTATAGCTGAAATAAGTCTCTATTTCTGTATGAGTTGTTCGACAAAAATAAAAGTTAGCTAGTTAATTTTGGGTATAGCAAAATTTTGAATTTTTCTGGTGCGCTGTAGATAGCTGACCCGCTTAACTGATCTGACAGTCATAAATTTAGGTGAAATACTGCGGAGAAAAATATAATGGAAACAATACGTCTTGTCGTTACAGGCACAGTGGGTGCTGGTAAGTCAACCTTCGTGCGGACATTTAGTCAAACAACAGTAATTGATACGGAACGCAAAGCAACTGATAGCACATCATTAATGAAGAAACGAACAACCGTTGCTTTTGATTTCGGTACGCGCACTTTAGGTCGAAATATGGAGTTACAAATCTATGGGACTCCTGGTCAATCTCGCTTTGATTTCATGTGGGACTTATTGATTCGTCGCGCTCATGCCTATATTTTACTAGTAGCAGCCAATCGTTCCAGCTCTTTTAATGATGCTCGCGAAATTCTCTCGTTTATGAACAGCCGAGTCCAAATCCCCATGATTATTGGTTTAACTTGTATGGATTTACCAGGGGCATTAGGTCAGGAGCATATTGCCTTTGCTCTCGGCTTTATGAACGACAAAAACAGACCCCCGATGGTCGCATTAAATCCCAATGAAAAAACGTCAGTTTTTGAAGCACTAATGGTGTTAATGGCTCACCAGTTGTTGCAAAGTAGTAAGGGCAAAGAAAAAGCAAACCTGGAAAATGTCGCAGCCACTCGTCAAGCTGAACCCCTCAAGTCGAGAACGAACTATCAGTGGCCCAAGCAACAGTTTTCATCAGGACTATAAGATTTGACGCCTAGGGTTTCGTGCATCGTTAATAGGACTCCTTCTCCTCCAAGCCAGCTACATCGTTCATGAACTTTGAACCATCAACGACGAAGAAGGTACAAAAGAGGAGCATGGAGCGTGAAGGCAGATAACTCTCAAGTAGGTTGGGTTCCGAAGCAAGTGAAACCCAACAGGCTTTCCCAAGGGAGTTGGGTTACTCTTCAAGAAGGTTAAGCCTACCTACCTCAACCCAACCGACAGCCATGCTCCCGCACAAAACGGCTATTCCTACTACCCCAGCCAAGGAGGTGGAAGGCATAGCCGCTTTTTGATGACTTCCCAGGGAGTTGGACTAAGGTATGATGAAGAGTAGACTTGTGTCAATAAATTTTGGGCATTATGACGGGGCGCATCTTACCAGAGGGCGAACAGTTCAATTTATCAGGGGAAGACCTTTCTGAGACCGACTTGAGTGTTCAGTCGGCTCAAGAAGTTATTTATCAATTTCTGATCAAAATTGTTCATCACAATTCCCCAGAAACTGTATTACAAGAGTTTCGCAAATTATTTCTGGAAAATCATAGTGAGCCTCATCTGGTAGCAGCACTTAAAAAAATTATTGACAGCAAAAATGATCAAGAGTTTAGAAATACCTTAAAACGTTCTTGTTATATTCTAATTAATAATTGGTTATCAAAGCGGAATTATGAATTTATTGAAAACCTGATTCAATTAGTTGGCGAGCTTCCGGTTAAGCCGATCACTCTATCCCCTTCTATGACTCGGCTAAAAGGGTATATCGCTAATTTTGTTGATAGTCACGATTATCAAGAACTAAAATTATTTTCTGCTCCCTATATTGCTGAGGCAGAAGAAAAACGGCACTGGAGTCATCGATATACGGCTTATTTATTAGTTCCTCAATATCTCGACTCTCGCAATCCAATTGAACAGCGAGAAACCGCAAAAAATCTGTCTAGGCGGCTGAGAAAAAATTTTAAATTCGAGCTAGCAATGTATACGGCTCGTTGTGATTCTTCTCATTTAAACTCCGAAAAAAAAATCACGAATCCGACTCGTCTAGGTGCTAACGTTATTCAACTCATTAAAAAACTTAGCTCTCGGCAGATATTGGTCAATTGCCGGAGTTATGCTAATTATTTGAATCAACACGCTCAAAGTCAAAGCTACCAAGAATTTAAAGGAGAATTTAAACAATATTTATTGTTCTTAGTTAACGTCAAAACTTATTCAGAAATACTCGATAAATATTTATTTCCTAAATTAGATAGTCTTTATGAAAATCATCATACCAAACCACTGAGTTTTGAATTGCTCCTGCGAACATGTCGGCGAATTATTGAGTTACTGACGACTGAAGATGGTCAAAAACCTTCAATTCTATTTATTTTACTCACTAATCGGGGCAACCCTTTAACCATAGTCGTGATCCTACTCAAAATTATCCTAATTTGCAAATATGCTCAAACCCATCTTGATGTTTGTATTGCCCAATTAATTCGATATTACGAAAACTCTGCCGAAAAAGATTGTCAGTGGCTGATTAATTTTTTGGAAGTTTTCAATATTGTTTTTGCTATTTGTACCGAAGACATTCAATATAACATTGTTAAACTCAATGGTAATGACGATGAGCAAGATGCTTATGTGTTGGATCTTGATGACTATCGCCTCTTTTCCCAATTGAAAGGAACAGATCTGCGGAGTGCTGATTTGAGAGGGACAGATATCCGGTATATGGATCTCAGAGCAGCAGATTTACGGGAGGTAGATCTGGCGGGGGCTGATTTGAGCAAAGCCGACTTGAGTCTTGCCAAACTCAATCAGACAAACTTAAGCGGTGCCATGATGGAGCGCACAGAGTTAAGCGGTGCCATACTTCAGAATGCCAATTTGAGCGGCGCGAATCTCAGTCAAGCTAATCTACGTTGTGCCGACCTGCAAAAAGCAAATTTATGCCGTGCCATATTAAAAAGTGCTAAACTGCGCCGTGCTAATCTCCAGCAAGTCGATCTTAGTAGTGCTGATTTAAGTAATGCTAGTTTGAATTCCTCGAATCTAGTGAATGCTAATCTTCGCTATGCTGATCTGAGCAATGCCGATCTCAGTAAAGCTCATCTCAATGGTGTGGATCTCAGAAATGCCAATCTTAGAGGCGCTCAACTCAATTGGACTCAACTACACCACGCTGACTTAAGCGGTGCTAACTTAGATCGAGCTGACCTTACTTATGCCAGTTTGTGTCATGCAAATCTTCAGAAAACGGACTTAACCCGCACAGATTTGAGCAATAGTAATCTCAGTAGAAGTGATATGAGGCAAGCTTTGCTGCGTCACGTTAATCTAACTGGGGCAAATCTCAGCCATGCCAATCTTATGGGTGCCAACCTGTTCAATGCGAATCTCACTGGTGTGAAGGTTAAGGGGACTCGATTTGGAAATAATTCTGGACTCTCTGAGCCAATGAAGCAAGAACTTCAGCAACAAGGAGCAATTATTGGGTGAATAAGTCAAAAGCTTGCCCTTGAGCGAAGTGAAGGGTCAATGGTAGCGGTTCCCTTTAGGGACTCAGGTAAACTTGTCAAAATTGAATAACCTACCTTAACAGGCGTTGTCAGCGCCAACTTTGGTTATTTTACCATTTAGAGTCTGTTTAGAGGGGTTCAATTGTTCCCTTTGCCACACCCCACACCCTACACCCTGCACCCCCACTCCCCCAGATGCTACTAATTTTGGGTAGAATATATATTTTCGATGAGGAATATTTCGGGAAAAGGTTAAGCTATAGGTAGTAAGGACAGATATTTACCAGGATTAGTTAACTCAGGTTTTGCCTACTATGGAGGGGCGCATCATACCAGATAATCAGCCATTCGATTCTTTAGCTGATGTAGAATCACAGCAGCAACGGATTCAGCAAGCTCAGGAGGTTATTTATCAATTCTTGCTCGAACGAGTGGAGAGTTCTCCTCCAGAAACCGTTTTGTCTGAATTTAAGCAGTTATTTTTCTCCGGTGAGTGTCAACCCAATCCAGACGTCGCTTGCTCAATTTATGAGCTACTTGAGCAAAAGGATGAGCAAGAATTTAGAAATACGCTTAAGCGGTCTTGCTATATCTTAATTAACAATTGGTCAGCCAGTCGGCGGTCAGACTCTATAGAGGATTTGATTCAAACCCTTGCTGATGCTCACCAACTCAAATCTACTGTAGCTCCAAACCTGAATCGTCTGAGAACATGGATTGCCAATTTTATTGAGAGTCCGGACTATCAAGAACTTAAAGTCTTTACCTTCAGCCATACAGAGCGTCGAGGGTGGAGTCATCGTTATGCTTATTACTTAATATTGCCGCAATATTTAGATTCTCAAAATCCAGTTGAGCAGCGGGAGTTAGCGAAAAAAACGGCAAAACGTTTGAAAGAGAAGTTCAAGTTTGAACTGGCAATGTATACAGTACATTGTGATTCGCCAACGTTTAGAAAGAAACCGCCAGCTAATCCAACTAGACTGGGCAATGGAATTATTCGTCTACTAAAACAACTTATCTCGCGCAAGTTTCTTCATAATTATTCCCATGCGGCTGATTTGTTTGTTCAGCAGAGTAAAACGCTCAATTATTGGGACTGTAAGCAAAAATTTATTGACTATTTACTGTCTTCAACGAGTCCTCAGCAGTCCATTGATTTTGTCAAAAGGACGCTGACCGAAAAACTAGAGACGCTCTATGAGTCGTATCACGAGGAAACGACGACCATGGATTTGTTGCTGCGGACTTGTCGGCGTACCTTAGAATTTTTAACCACAGAAAATGGACAGGAACCCTCCCCGCTCTTTATTGCCCTAACCAGCCAAGGCAGTCCCCTGACGATTGTCATTCTCTTGCTCAAAGTTATTTTACTGTGTAATTATGTCCGCACTCATTTAGATAATTGCATTGCTAGTCTGATTCGTTATTACGAAGGGTATCCAGAAGCAGAATGTCGGTGGTTTATTAACTTTTTGGATATTTTTAATGTTGTCTTTGCTATTTATACTGAGAATATGCAATTTGATGTCGTCAAAATTAAGGAGGGTGAATCAGAGGTTTCTGAGTTGGGAGCTTACCGTATTTTTTGCCAATTGAAAGGCGCTGATCTACGCGGGAGTGATCTCAAGGGGGCTGACATTCGCAGTAGTGATTTAAGTGCTGCGGATTTGCGGGAAGCGAATCTCAGCAGCGCTGATCTGAGTGAGGCGAATTTGAGTCTGGCTAAACTCAGTAGCGCTAATTTAAGTAGTGCCATACTTATGGGAGCTGATTTAACAGCAACAGATTTGAATAGTGCTAATCTCAATGGTGCAAACCTTAATCAGGCTAATTTGAGTCGCTCCAATTTACAAAAAGTTAATCTACGTCGTGCCACTTTGGTCGGGGCGAAATTACGACATACCAATCTTGAGCAAGCGAATCTCAGCCATGGGAATCTTGATCAGGCTATTCTGTGTGGTTCCAATCTTAAGAGTGCGGATTTACGACAAACCAGCCTCCAGTACGGGGATTTAAGTGAGGTTGACTTGAGTGAGGCGAATCTGAGTCAGGCTAATTTAACAGGTGCAGACTTACAGCGCAGCCAATTGGATGGAGCGAATCTCAAGGGGGTAATTTTAGAACAGGCGAATTTGAGCGGAGCGAGTCTAATCAGAGCCGATTTGAGCCAAGCTAATCTCAACAATGCTCAACTGAATCAGGCGATGTTAAGGGGAGCAAATTTAAAGGAGGTGCGATTGCGTCATGCTATTCTTACTCATGCCAATTTAGAAGGGGCAAATCTGAGTCATGCTGATTTTAGTCGTGCTGATTTAAGTCATTTAAATCTCAGGGGAGCCGATTTGAGTCATACGTTTCTGCGTCATGTCAACTTGGCGAATGCGGATTTGAGACAAGCCAATCTCACGGGCGCGAATCTTTTCAATGCTAATCTAAGTGGTGCGAAGGTTGAGGGAGCAATATTTAAGCAAAATGCTGGACTGTCTCAAGCCCAGCAGCGAGAATTAGAACAGCTTGGCGCTACTGTTGAATTTAGTAAACTAACACCCCGCGATCGCAACCCCTGGAAAAATCCCCTTCCTCCACATTCACCTTCCCTATTGCCTCACCAATTTGAGAATTAGTGATTCGTCATTTGTCATTGTTTCCCATTTCCTGTTTTCTCATAATTGGTTGACTATTTCATTGCTAGAGGTTTTACTGGTTCGTTCGGGATTGGGTTGTAAGGTTTCGGGTAATGATTGAACCGATCCCCACTGGCTAATAAAATTTTGCAGTAGTGCTTCTTGTTGGGCGCGAAATCCTTCAAGGTTGTAACCCATATTCATTGTAGAGAACCAGATAATTTCCTGCTGCTGCGTGGGTAAAGCTCCCCCTAAAGCGCTGACACTATTTAAACTTCCGGATTTAACGATGGCGAATGGGGGAAGAGAACGTTCGTTTAAAATGCCTTCATCTTGTCCGACAATCGCCAATATATCGCCAAGGCTCATGTTATAGGGTTGAAGATATCGGGCAATGGCTAGAAATAAACCGGAAGCCGCACGGGGAGAAATTTTATTTTGATCGCTTAATCCAGAACCGTTGACTAAGCTAATTTCCCCTTGAGGAACGCCTGCGGCGGCGGCGGCTTTTTGGGCGACAACATTAGCCCCTCCCACAGAGTTGGCGATCATTTCTGCCATTTTATTATTGCTATATTGATTCATTTTTTTGAGTAGTTCAGCCAGGGGAAAGGACGAGTGGCGGATCAGGGGTTGGACATTACTGGGGGGAGTGGGAGAGACTTGTACTGAACCCGCGATCGCAACTTGAGGTTTAGGAGTATCTGGGGGTAGGGTTTGATACTGGGTTTGGGCTTCAGGAGTCCACAGTTGAGCATTTAACCCTTGTTTGAGCAGTGTCCCTGATTTAAGTGGGTCAAACTCAAAGTTCATGTAAAATTTGCCTGTGATGATTAAATTACCCGCCACCTGCTGGATACCCATCTGATTCAAGAGATTTCCCAACGCGATCGCTTCTTCCCAAACAAAGAATGGATCTTCTGCGCCTGCGATAACTAAGTCTCCCTGGAGGACACCGTTTTCCACCGCCCCTGTTGCGCCAATCAGGGTGATGAACTGGTGATCCGGACCAAAGGTTTGCAAAGCGGCGAGGGAGGTGGCGACTTTGGTGATAGAAGCCGCAGGTAAGGGGACTGTACCTTGATAATTCCCTAGAAGAGTATTCCCCGCCTGTATCCAAATCCCATGATTTTCCTTGGCAAATCCTTTGGCGGCTAAACCATTCATGTATTGCACAATTTGCCCTTGGATCGCCGGATCGGGATTATCCGGGGAAGCGAGTGAGGGAATAGCCGGTTTTTGCGCCAATTCTGCTTCTGCTGGACTTTCAGCTACTGAAACACTATCGATTTCGTTGACGGAGGGTTGGGAGAGATTAGATTGAGGGGAACATCCAGCGGTAAAGGTTACGAGAGTCAGGGATAGTACAGTCGTCAAGGGAAGGGGTTTGAGCATTTTATATAAAAAATTAGGAGTTTTCGATTATCGAAGCGCCTTATATCCCACATCCTTTTAGGTGTGGGATATAAGGCGGGTCATCGGAGGCACGTAGATGACCAAATCATCCCTTGTTTCTAGCCATTCGCTAGTAGCACATCACTTAGGCTATTAGCATTAATC
>NZ_JAVKEW010000158.1:0-46891 GCF_040226375.1 Coleofasciculus sp. G2-EDA-02
GGTTTAAGCTTGAATTCGTAGGTTAGATTAAACACTTTACATCACCTCCGGACACCATTATACACACGTTTTAGCCATCGTCCAGGCGTTTGTTAAAGTCCCCCTAGAAGGGGGAGGTTTTAGACCCAAGTTTTCCGATAAAATCACCTAATTGTTTAATCTGGACACTCCCCCGGCTAAAGGCAGGGGGGATTCTAAGCGGATGTTTTGCAACGGGTTAAAACCACGTTGCTACACTTTTTCCTATGAGCTGACCAAGCAAGGTAGGTGTGCACTGCCCACCCTACCGTATATCAGCCATTGAACTTAGGAACCAACGATGCCACCATCCTTGCGAGTAATCACAACCGTTAGATCACGGGGTATTTTGCCGCTACCTTGGGGTGCCGGAAAGTTTGTCAAAGCTGGATTGCCATTACCCGGATGCTGAAGGTTGACAAACAGGGTTCGACGATCAGGGGTTCTGGTCAAACCCGTCACTTCACAGCCTGTTACCCCAGTGAAGAGGCGACAAATCTCACTCGTGTTTGTGTCAGCAACCAGCAGTTGGTCATTCGGTCTCACGCCATTGATTTCAGGCTGAGTGCCGTCGGTTTCAATGAACAGCCTGCCATCGGGATCAGACCAGAGACCATCCGGGCTACCAAAGGCGCTTTTGTCGGTATCATGGGTATCGACAGCGAGAACAAAGATGTCCCAGGTGAAGGTGGTGCCAACGTGGTTGTCGCTGTCTCGCCACTTGATGATGTGACCAAAGGGATTGGGTGCCAGAGGGTTAGGGGCATCAGGAACTTGACGGCGGCTGTTGTTCGTGAGGGTGCAATAGATATCCCCATTGGGAGCAGCAGCGATCCACTCCGGACGATCCATCGGTGTGGCACCCAGGGTGTCACCGGCGAGACGGGCAAAGGTTAACACTTCAGCTTGATCCGTAAACCGAGCCGCAAGGGCTGGATTTTTAATCGTGAGTTCCAGCCACTCGCCTGTGCCATCATCATTAAACTTGGCGACATAGAGCGTCCCTCGGTCTAATGGGCTGATACCCCGTGCCCGCATCGACCGCCAGTTGCTTTGTGAAACAAACTTGTAAATATAGTCAAAGCGTTCGTCATCGCCCATGTAAACCACGGCACGACCGCCTTGTCCGACGACAAGCTCGGCGTTTTCGTGCTTAAACCGACCTAATGCAGTCCGCTTAACGGGTGTCACAGAAGCATCCATCGGATCAATCTCGACCACCCAGCCAAAGCGATTCTCTTCGTTGGTGTAACTGGCGTTCGAGAGGTCAAAGCGCGGGTCAAATTTGTGCCAATCATAGCCAGAGCCTCCGGCACTGAAGCCGTAGCGCTCTTGTGCTTCCGTGGGTGTCCAGCTATCGGTAGCGCCGAAGTAACCGTTGAAGTTCTCCTCACAAGTCAGGTAAGTCCCCCAGGGAGTGTGACCATTCGCACAGTTGTTCACTGTACCTTTTGGGGAATTGCCTGCTGGTGTTTGCAACAGTGAATGATCGGCAACCGGTCCACTGAACGTTACAGGTGTATTGACATGGATGCGACGAGCATTCGAGCTGCCAACCCTTTGCCACTTGCCGTTAATCTTTTGAATTTCAACTATGGATACGCCGTGAGCATGCTGAGAGAGGCGCACATCTTCAAGACTGTCCGGTGCTTCCTTGCCGAGGACATGGAAGTTTCTACCAAACTCGTGGTTAATCGCCAGCATCCCCCTGTCATTACTATCCCCAATCGGGAACAGCCACATGCCATCGTGACCAATCCCAACTTGTTGAGCTTGCTCGGCAGCCGTCGGGCGTGTATTCGGGTCTCCATTGTATTCTGGATCACCGGGCTGAATCGAGGTTCCCCAGGGAATCAGCACGTCAAACTGGTAATCCGCTGAAATGGTGGGTATGGGTCCTGTACCCTTAACAGCAGGAACAGGTTTGAAGTTGATCAAACGGCTGCCTGGAGCTTGAGCGATCGCGGTAGACCTTTCAGCCGTCGCTGCCGCACCTCGATCTAAAACCCGATCGCCTACCAGTGCGGCTAAGAAGCCAGTGGCTGACAGCGCTGCACCACGAGCGAGTACGTTTCGTCGAGACATTCTGGCTTGGAGTACGTCCTGAAACGGACGATTGCCTGACTTATTGCTGCTTCTGTTGTCGTGAATCAATTGCACTCTCCTGTTAATATTGACGCTGTTGTGGGTAACGCTTGTGAACTGAAAACCGCTCTATACTCGAACTCAGCCACGTCAAATCAACCCCGTTTTAAACCTGAAGCTTTTCCCTGGCAGGACGCTACCTTTATTAATCGGGAAACGTTAAGATCTTTTGTGTCAGTGAAGGGTCATACCTAACTTGCCAAACATCACTGTCACTAATCCAATTCATCTAAATACTCCTGCGCCACTGTTCCAGCCAGACGACCTTCATCTAAGGCTTGATCAATTTGTGAGTTCGGACGTTGAGTCCCGATAGTCGCCCTAACTGGAGTTCTTGCCACTATTTCTGTCGGCTGCCTTTCATAACGCTGGAGTAGCGCGTAGGAGGCACTATAGTAATCAGTCCAGAAACTCACACGGGGAGTTTCTTGCCACTGAGTACGAGAAACAGTAATCCTGAGAATGGGAACAATTTCGCCGTCGCGATCGCCGACAACCACTACCTGAATCTCTGAAAGAGTGGGGTTTTGACTAAATTGATGACTAATTTCGTCGCTAGCCATCGCCTCTGCTCGCCCGAAAAAGTCTCCATACTCAACTTGACCATAGACAGACATATCAACAACGATGCTTTTCGCCTCTGCCTGTACCGATCGATAACTATCACCAACAAAGCAAAGGAACGCCGCCGCCACCACTATCAAAAAATGGCGGGTCAAACCTTTGCCAATCCACTCTGTCAAAGCGACTCTTACCACTTCTGGTTGCCGTGATTGTCTCAACGAGTTGATGTACATAGTTACAAAGGCTTTACGCCTGGAACTTGACCGCGAATCTGAATCAGTCATTTGAAGGCTGAACAGCTTGCTTTTTCCTTAGAAGAAGTTGACTCAGTTTGATGCAAATGCATCCCTAGCGGAATAAGTAAATGCACCTACCGTTCAAACCGACATCTTACAGGAGATGTCAGATTACTCTAAATAGAGACTTTATCTGTCCTAACTTAAAACCAGGTAATCTAATCGTTAAGGATTTTAAGAGTCCCTTGAGATTGAAGCCACCGTGAATCATCTGATACGGGAAAGGGATTGATGTCCAATTTTGAAGCTAGCTTTACAATATCTTGATAAACATTGGCATAGACTTAATTATCTCTTTATCGTCAAGCGATCTATTTCCGTCTACTGTAATGATGCAAATGATTGATTTTTCTGGGTTTTATTGCTTAGTTATCAAAAACTCACAACGTTTTCGTGAATTTGTTGTTCTAAGTCAGCAAGTTTTGATGCCTTGAAACTCGATCGCACAAAAAAGAGAAGATAGATGAAACTTAGCCAGGCTTTTATTCAGAGCGTTTCACTCATCGTCACTTCAGTCGGAATGATTGGCGGTGTTGCTACTCTACCAACCTTAGCCGCAACTCTGGCTACGTCTAAATCTCAGGTCAATTTGGATAACTTTAGTCACATTCCTTTACAAGTTTTAACACTAACAGACACCGAAACCGTGACGGTTGCATTCAATGGACAAGTCGCCGCCATGCGATCGCGGATGCTACATTTCTACCGAATCCATCGGATCAAATGACTCAAGCGAAAAACATCTCATTGAGTTTGATCTCTCGCTTTAAGAAGTGGGGATTGGGCGAAGCATTCGCGTAGGGATATTGACACAACACCGAAATATTTGGGCGCGAATGCTTACGCCCCTACAAGCCCTATGGTTTCTGCATTTTCTTACAGATCAAGCTGCTGCTGCGCTAGGTGGTAGTAAAGTCCTCCCTCGGCGATGAGTTGCTCATGATTACCCTGTTCAACCAAAATGCCTTTATCTAAGACTAAGCGATTGTAACCCAGTAGCCGCACCCGACCTTGACAAACCACGTAAAGGTCACTAGGGTTCAGTTCAGATTGAGCCGCATTCTGGGATGGGTTTGAGGCGCGATCGCTGAATAAGTCATCACCTAGCTCAAATTCATACCATTCCAAAGCTTGACTGAACTCAGATGCTAAACTTGAATCAGCTCCCCATTGGTTCAGCAACGAGTGGATAACGGCAACGTTCTGATTATCGGTCGGTGATGCTTGATGTAGCAATTGCCCCCGATTTTTGAGTTTCTGATTCATGGGTAACTCCTCAGCTTGGGCATATTCAAAAGCATCAGCAGCTACATTACCAAGTTATCCAATACGTTTCGAGTACCTGTAGGTTGTTGACAAAAACCTGGTTATCTTTTGCACCAGTCCTCCAAGGGCGGGAAAGATGGGGAAGGTGGGAAAGGTGGGGAAGATAAGATGGGGATGGCGAGCGAGTTAGGTTAAATTCCTGATTTTGAGTTCATCTGTCGTGATATTCTAAGACTTTGCCACTTGATCCCCAGGATCGGGCAAGTTTTTTTTCCTCCATGATCCTTGACAAAAACAGCATGTTCTCATCTAACTTTCCCCAAGACAATGGACAATCTGGTCACAGTAGTAGTAATGTGACGCTCACCGATGAAGCGGGGCGATCGCTCAGTTGTTCTATCGAGCATTCTTTGAATGTCGAAGGTACCGACTATTTACTCCTCCTCCCCGTGGATTCACCCGTAGAACTTGTCGCTTGGGATGAGGATGATCAAGCCGATGATTTAGCCGACGCTACCCTTGTAGAAGACGAGACAGAAATTGATGAAATCTTCTCAGATGCCCAAGCGGTTCTAGCTGAACAAAATCTCATACTGAAACGCACAGCCTTTACCCTAACCGTCGCGGGTGAAATTCCGCCAGTGGATGAGGACGAGATTCTCACCATTGAACTTGCCGAAGAAGATGTGGAACTCGAACCTGAACAATTGCAATTGTTAGCGAACTTTTACCATGAAGAACAAGAGTATGGAATTTACACCCCCCTCGATCCCCTGCTCTTTTTCGCCAAGCGCAACCCTACAGGTCAATTAGAACTATTATCTCCCGAGGAATTTCAAAAAGTCCAACCGCTTCTGGAAGAGTTATTATTTGAAGATTTAGATTAAAAATGACAAATGACAAATAGAACAATTCAACAATTCTCTAAGTGGACTTACTATCTTGCCTTACTCCCGGTAACCATGGGAATCAGTTTATGGCAGGGGTGGGCATGGTGGAGTTGGGTGCAGTCCCCTCCCCTCCTCGAGCAATCATTAGACACATCAACCAATACCCTACAAATTCAAATTCCCTCAGGAACCGCCGCCCAGCAAATCGGTTTTGATTTAGAAGCGGCGGGTTTAATTCGTTCGGCAAATGCTTGGAGACTCTGGAGTTATTGGTTAAAACTGCAAGAGCCAGAGGGTGGATTTAAAGCCGGCACCTATAAACTCTCCCCCAGTCAACCCTTATCCGAAGTTGCCCAAAAAATTTGGACGGGTGAAGTGATGCAACTCTCCTTCACGATTCCCGAAGGGTGGTCCCTCGATCAGATGGCAACCTATTTTGAATCCCTAGGATATTTTAAAGCACAAGACTTTCTCTCGGCGGCGAGTCAGATTCCAGAGGATCAGTTTCCCTGGTTACCCAGTAACTTACCGCACCTAGAAGGCTACTTATATCCTGACACCTATCAATTACCGAGCGATCGCGTCACGCCCCAACAAATTATTAACCAAATGCTCAAACAATTTGAGCAGGTGGCTTTACCCGTATATCAACAGGGACAACAGCAAACTCAGCTAAGTTTGCATGAGTGGGTCACTTTAGCCAGTATCGTGGAAAAAGAGGCAGTCGTTGCTGATGAACGTCCCCTCATTGCTGGGGTATTTACCGCCCGTCTAAGCCGAGGGATGAAACTAGAATCTGATCCTACTGTTGAATATGGATTAGGTTTTCGCCAAACGGCAGATCAGCCCCTGACTTACGCCCAGGTGAGAACACCATCTCCTTACAATACTTATCTCAATACCGGATTACCACCTACCCCTATTGGCAGTACACGATTAGACAGTTTAGCAGCCACACTCAATCCCCAAAATACCGACTATCTCTTTTTTGTTGCCCGCTATGATGGCACTCACTTATTTAGTAAAACTTTAGAAGCCCATGAAGCGGCAAGAGACGCCATTCGTCAACAACGGCAAGCCCAGCAAAATGAATAATATCACGTTTGATGAATCTTTATCGGGGCAACGTTTTTCATTATAACTGAATCAAAAAGGGGGGTGTTTTAGGGAGAAATGATGGAAGACCCCTTTTTTTAATATCAAAAAAATATATTTATGGTATGTAAAGCCAGCTAGAGCCGATGTAGCAGACAGCGTCGGAACAGAGGATTTTGATGAGTGAGATTAAACGGATCGGCTATAGCCAAACCCAGTTTCACCACGGCGATCACGAAGACTGCTACGCTATATGAAGGAGAAAAGCTGCTACAACCATTAGGTTGGATGAAATTATTGGTTGATGACAAATCACTGCTTATGTCTTGGGTATCAAACTTAGAAAAGATGGCTTGGGTATCAAACTTAGAACCTGACTTAGTTTTGGGAGGTCCGATCTTGAGTTTGACTCGAGAGATCCTGCAACACCATACGCTTAAGGGGTTAGTGCTGGATGTGGATGAAACCTTGGTTCCCCTGAAAGCCTCCCAAGCCTCAGAAGAACTAAGGGTGTGGGTTGAAGAAATTAGACCCGTAGCCTCCCTGTGGCTGGTGAGTAATAATCTGAGTGAGACGCGGATTGGTGGGATTGCTAATTCCCTAAATCTGCCTTACATCCATGGTGCAGGTAAGCCATCCCGACGCAAATTAAAGAAAGCCGCCGCCGCGATGAATTTGCCTGTAGAACAAGTGGCGATGGTAGGCGATCGCTTGTTTACAGATGTCTTAGCCGGTAATAGACTCGGTATGTTTACCATCCTCGTCGAACCGATGATAGACCCCACTCAAAGCGCCTATTCTTCTCCCATTCGCGACTTTGAAGTCTGGATCTCTCAACTTCTTGGGGTATCACTGCCCAGTAAGCAACATAAATTTACAAAAAATGATAAATCAAGACAAACTGAAATATAAAGAAAAGATTATAAAAAAGCAGACCGCCAAAAAGTCATGAGATTCTAATAATAGTTCAAATGGGGTCAGCCACTATAAAGACCCTAACCATAAAAAAACAACTGTTATAATTCCATTGCGAGCGTCAAATTCCTTGAATTAAGGTGATTTGGCGCTCTATTGTACATGAGTGAAGGAGATGGGGGAGCAGAGGGACTCCAGGTGCAGGGGGAGCTAGAGAAGATGGGGAAGGTTAAACGAATGACGAATGACGAATGACAAGTGACAATGACTGAAACAATTGTTGTCAAAGTTGGTACATCGAGTTTGACCCATCCAGAAACCGGTCAGCTTGCGCTTTCAACGATTGCGAGACTAGTGGAAACACTGACAAGGTTGCGTTCCTCTGGCTATGGTGTGGTCTTAGTTACCTCTGGCGCCGTGGGAGTTGGTTGTGGACGATTGGGATTAAAGACTCGTCCCCAAACCCTCGCCCTCAAGCAAGCTGTCGCGGCTGTGGGTCAAGGACGGTTAATGCGAGTCTATGATGATTTATTTTCCAGTCTAGAGCAAGCGATCGCGCAAATTCTCTTAAGCCGCCAGGACTTAGTACAGCGCAGTTGTTACGTTAATGCTTACGCGACATTTCGAGAACTATTGCAGCTTGGCGTCATTCCCGTGGTTAATGAAAATGATACCGTCGCTGTAGAGGAACTCAAGTTTGGCGATAACGATACCCTCTCGGCTATGGTTGCGAGTTTAATTGAAGCCAATTGGTTATTCTTATTAACCGATGTTGATCGACTCTATTCGGCTGATCCGCGTCAAGTCCCCGATGCTGAACCCATTACTCTGGTAAGCCGGATGGAAGAGTTAGCCGAACTTCAGATACAAACCGGGAACGCGGGTTCCCAGTGGGGAACGGGGGGAATGGTGACCAAAATTACCGCCGCCAGAATCGCCACGAGTGCAGGAGTGAGAACCGTTATTACTCAAGGACGACATCCAGAAACCATCGAAAAAATCTTACAGGGAGAACCATTAGGGACGCAATTTGTCCCCCAACCGCGAACCGAAAACGCCCGCAAGCGTTGGATTGCTAACAGTTTAGTTCCGGCGGGTAAGCTGTATTTAGATCAGGGTGCGGTGAGGGCAATTTGTCAAGGGGGTAAGTCTCTATTAGCTGCCGGAATTACCGCGATTGAGGGTAATTTTAACGCCTCAGATGCGGTGCAACTTTGTGATAGTAATGGGGTAGAAATGGCTAGAGGATTAGTGAACTACAGCAGTCTGGAATTACAGAAAATTCGGGGACATAAATCAGCAGACATTCCCGAAATTTTGGGCTACGGTGGTGCAGAAACAGTCGTGCATCGAGATAACCTGGTTTTGAGTAATGTCTGAACAATGCAACGTCTCTACATAATTCATCATTGCGCCTCATTCCGTTAATTCGCCCTATTGTTGGAAAGAAATCTAACACACGATGGCGGCGTGACACAGACAAAACCCGCCTCACCTTAATGCTGGGCTAACGCGGGTTAAAAAATCTTAATTTTAATTAAGGATTAGATCCTCAAGACGCCGTCACTAATCCACTATGCCGCAGTAAAGGTTCCGTACTCGGTTCCCGTCCCCGAAATTTCTTGAATACCTCCATCGGCGGCACACCACCACCTAATGCCAGTACCGTATCCCGATACCGCTTCCCTGTATCCGCTACGGCGGTTTCATTCTCTAAACCGACCTCCTCAAAGGCGGCGAAGGCATCCGCACTAAGAACTTCTGCCCATTTGTAACTGTAATACCCAGCCGCATACCCACCAGCAAAGATGTGGGAAAAGGCACAGAGGAAGGAATCTTCCGGTAAGGGTTGTAACACTGTGGTGGTTTTAGCAATACGGTGACGCACATCAGCTGGACTTTCCTCCCCACCGGGCTGATAGCGGTGGTGTAGTTCGATATCTACTAAACTAAAGTGTAATTGTCGTAGCATAGCACTACCACTCATGTAAGTACGGGCTGCCAAAAGTTTCTGATAATAATGCTCTGGCAGGGATTCCCCAGTTTCGTAGTGCTTCGCCATTCCCATCAGCGTGGGGCGATCATAACACCAGTTTTCCATAAACTGGCTGGGTAGTTCCACGGCGTCCCATTCCACGTTATTAATTCCTGCTGCCCCAGCATAATCCACTTTGGTAAGCATGTGTTGCAAACCATGACCAAACTCATGGAATAGTGTCTCGACTTCACCAAAGGTCATTAGGCTCGGTTTACCATCAACGGGTGGCGTTTGATTGCAAATTAAATAGGCTATCGGTAAGCGAGTTGTCGTTTTCCCTGCTTCCCTCAGTTTGGCACGACCCACACAATCATCCATCCAAGCCCCCCCACGCTTCTCGGCTGGGCGGCTGTAGGGATCTAAATAGAAGAACGCGATCGCCCCCCCTGTCTCATCTGCTACTTGGAAATAGCGGACATCCTCATGCCAAACCGGAGCAGGTTCATCCGCAGGCGTAACCGTAACCCCAAATAGCCGCTTAATTAAGGCAAACAAGCCATCGAGCACTTGAGGTAAAGGGAAATAAGGACGCAATTCCTCCGCACTGAAGGCAAACTTTTCTTCCCGTTGACGTTCTGACCAAAAACTGATATCCCAGTGTTTCAAATCCCTGGCTTCTGGTGCGCCTTTAGCCGCCGCAAATGCTTTCAACGCTTCTAAATCCTTAACGGCGGCATCGTAACTAGCGCCACGGAGTTCTTCGAGTAATCCCTCTACTGCCTCAACATTGGGTGCCATTTTGCTGGCAAGGCTTAATTCAGCATAACTTCTAAACCCTAGCAGCTTGGATTTTTCTTGACGCAATTCTAAAATTCGCTCAATCAGGGGACTATTATCCAACTCTCCGGAGGAGGCGCGACTAACAAAGGCTTTATAGAGTTTCTCTCGCAAATCCCGACGGGTACTGTGCTGCATGAAAGGGACGTAACTGGGATAGTCCAGGGTGATGCGCCAAGGACCGTGCTCCGGAGTCGCCTTTTCTTCCCCGGCTGCTCGTGCGGCTTGAGCGGCTAAACTCTTTAAGCTAGGGGGTAAACCCTCTACCTCTTCTGGACTTGTTAGGGTCATGCTAAATGCCTTGGTTGCATCTAGGACATGGTTAGAGAACTTTGTGGATAGTTCTGCCAACTCCATCTGAATTTGGTTGAAGCGCTCTCGCACCTCCCCTTCAAGTCCTACACCAGACAGTTCAGCATCTTTAATAGCAGCTTCTACTATCCGCTTTTGGGCTGGCTCTAAACTGCGCCATTCATCCCCATCCCGTAAGGTTTTGAAGGCTTTGTAGAGGGGTTGACTTTGGTTAAGTGTGTTGATGAATTGGACGACTTTAGGCTGAACCGTTTCGTAAGCCTCACGCAGTTCTGGGCTATTTTTCACCCCCATCAAGTGACCCACGATGCCCCAACTCCACCTGAGGCGTTCTGTCAATGTTTCTAGGGGTTCCACTAAACCATCCCAGGTTGGTGTTACCTTTTCCTCTAGGGCGGCTAATTCCTGCTGGAGTTCAGCTATTAGCTGCGTTATCGCAGGTACAACATGTTTTGGCTCAATCTGGTCAAAAGGGGGTAGTCCCTTTCCACGAAGTAATGGATTCTCAGTCACAGTTGGGTTAGCAATCATGGGTCGCATCGGATAATCAGACTGAAACGGCATGTAATGGCAATACAAGGCAAGCGAACTCTACACTTGTATCAACCCAACACCTGAACCCTCCCTGGGGAGGCGTTGAGGCGCGAAGATTAAATACTTAGCAAGAAGATTTTTTTCAGTCAGTGATCCTTATCATCGTTAATATGAATTTAAATGGTACAAGCCAAAGACTGAATTTATCCCTCAGTGCAGCCGAGGAAGCAATTTTCCAGACGTGCCATTCTAGTCTAGGAGCAGGGGAGAGCAGGGGGAATTCACTCACGCACCATGTCCGACTAGCGACGTGAAGGATCAAGTCGGGGCGGGCGCGAGTTACATCCCTTGTCAGGTAAGAAACGATAGTAGTTTCCGAAGTGAAGAGTCAAAACTCCCCCATTCCCTCTTCCCCCATCACCTACTTACGCTGGAATACTGATGAGAAGCGTTCTTTGACTTGGCTGACGGTAGATTGAATCAAATTCCCTGGCGTTGCTTGGGGACGAATTGCTACAACGATGGGTTCGTCTTTAAACTCTTTGAGTCGATGACCATATTCCAACTCGCTTTGGCGCTTCCGCAGTTTGGGGAACAGCCGAAATATTCCTTTGAGTAACTCCTCTTCTTGCTCAAATAACGCCTGGTTGATTTGACTGCTGCGATTCACTGCCATTGAGCCAGCCGGTAACCAGGCTTTCTCTCCCTTAATGCGGACATAGATATTGAATTCTGGTAATCCCGACTTTTGCATTTCATCATACTTGCGGGAAGCGGCTACCCGTTTGACTTTGTTTTTTTTTGCTTTGTGCTGTTTGGGTTGTACTTTGCCAAAGCCGAGTTGGGTCGTCATATTAAGTTCCTCCGAGAATGTCTTAACAAAAGTTTACCTCATTCTCATGAAACTTGTGCAGCCGACGTTTGGTGATGGGTCTGAAATACAGACACCACGCAAAACAAAGGGCGCACGTCGGTGCGCCCCTACAGATAAAAAATTTTTAAGTTGAACCTAGGGAAACTTAAGGAGTGGTTTCAGAAGTTGAGTCCTCTGCCTGAGGTTCACTCGTCTCGTCAGACATTTCTTTATCTTCAGTCGCCTTTTCCATGTCTGCCTTGTCTTCAGTAGCTTTGTCAGACATGTCTTTGTCTTCAGTCGCTTTGTCCATGTCTCCCTTTTCCACCGCCTTATCGGTTGCAGCAGGAGCAGCGTCTTCAGTTGCTGCGTTATCAGGGTTAGCTGGCTCAGTTTCCTCGATAGTCGTACTACCATCCGTTTCTGAGGGAGCGCTACAACCCGTGGCTAATCCCAGACTCAAAAGTGAAGCGATGGCAAATGTAGTAAGGTATTTAACGGTCATAGTCAACTTTTTTGGGTATCCTAGTGGGTTAGGCTTGCCAGACAATTACTGGCTTAAATGCAATTAAAGCGCATAAATGGGAATTTTGGTGAAAAATTTAGTATTTTCTCAAAGAATTACAAAAATTATGGCGCTGATGCCGCAAAACAACCTGTTCTTTGATATAATGGACTGTTTTAATGTCTTAAAAGTTAAGTTAGCGCATTTTTCCCAACAAGATACACTTAGATTTTTTCTTCCTGGCACGCTTAGACAGTGGGAAACTGCTCCAGAATTTATCAAAATAAAAATAAACCCATCTAAGTTGCATCAACGAGCATGAACCGTTGGCAGTTTACTGAAGCCTTTGAAGGATTAACACCACGACGCAGGCAGGTGCTGAAATTGCTCTTGGCTGGCGTTTCGGATCAGGATATCGCTCAATCGTTACATATTGAAACATCAACGGTGAGAAAACACGTTGAGAATCTCTGTTCGGCATTTGGTCTGAAAAATGAGTTTCCTGATGAACGGCGTTCTAAAAGAGGAGAGCTAATTGCGCTGTTTGCTAAATACCAACCTGAACTCGTAACACGGCAAACCCTGAGTGTCACTCACCAGGTGTCACCTGAATTTGTAGATGATGATAATCGAAAGATAGTGAGACGCGAGGATACGGAAATTTGCGTGACGAGTGAAGTGAGATTAACGATTAAGAATGTGTCCGATTCTCCACTTAATAACCGCGATATCTTTATCCTGATTGATCAGAGTGGTTCTATGGTGAGAAAGGATGAAGATACCGGAAAGCAAACTCGTTACGAGTATCTAGCGGAAGTTGTTGAAGGACATATCGCCGCCATTCTGTCAGTCGATTCTGAATCAGAGAATAAAGCAGATGAAAAAATTGCCATAAAGCAGGGTTGTCCGGCTGAAAATTGCGTTTCTGTTTACTTTTTCAGCCGGGAAAGAGTTAAACCTCAACCCATTGTGATTAACGATGCATCTCAAGTTTGGAAGCTGTTTGTCAAAAATAAACCCAAAACCAAAACCTTTGTTTCTCCGACTTTAAATCATTGTGTCAACACTTGGTTAACTGAAGGAAAACCCAAGGGGAAGGGAGCCTTTTTTATTATTTATACGGATGGTCATTTTGATGACGAAGAGGGCTTTGTTCAATGTATTTCTTCAGCATGTACCAAAATTGAGGATCATAAAGATATTAAGTTTTTTGTTTTGGGATTGGGAAAAGATATTGACATTGAACATTTTTTGTCCCTGGATTTTAATGTCAATCAGACGATGAAATTTAATATTTTTGTATTTGATTTGGTCAATGAAGTAGATGATATCATTGAGCTGTTAAAACGTCAGCTAACTAATGATCCGTACCTAGCATTTCCGGATTGGGTCAGAATTCGTCATCCTGATTTAGTTGAGAAGGTAATTAAAGGGAACAGGCAATAGGGAACAGGGAACAGGATTGCGACTGCTATAACTTAAAACTGAATAAGGGCGGGTTTTGCCAAAAAGTTAGGTAAAACAATTAGTGTTTGTCCTTAAACCAGCCCCTACAGACGCTTCAAAAGCACGTATCTACATTTCCTCATTCAACAAATGACGAACGACGAATAACAAATGATAAATCAACATACTCGACGTCCCATAATTACCAAGTCACGCTCAATTGAACCCATATCCGCTATTTGAGGTAAATAACCCCAGCGTTGGAAGCCATATTTTTGAAAGAGTTGCATGCTGGGTTGGTTGTGAGCAAAGATTAAGGCAACTAAAGTATTGAGTCCTACCTTGGGACTGTGCTTGATGGCTCGTTGCAGCAGTTGTTCTCCTATCCCTCGACGCCGGAAATCAGGAGACACGTAGACGCTAAGTTCAGCCGTAGCATGGTAGGCTGGGCGTACTAAGAAAGACTGAAAACTGAGCCACCCAGCAATTTGACCTGTAGAATTAGATCGTTCATGGCAGTCCATGACCCAAAGGGGGTGTCTGGTTGGTGTATGTTCTTGATACCAAGCGATACGGCTTTCAACCGAGATAGGTTCCAGATCGGCGGTGGCAATACGACTGGGGACAGCCGAATTGTAAATCTCCACGATCGCAGGCAAATCTGCCTCAGTGGCGTCACGGATATACATTAAGACAGGATTAGGGCGACAAACCATAGAATATTGATGCTAAAGGGTTATCTGCGCTCAAACAGGCTTCTTTTTGTGGCACTATTGATTTTTCTTTTCACGCTCATTTTGATTATCTGGCAACTGCAAGGATTGGGTATCGGATTGGGTGCATTGACAGGGACGATGTTTACCCCGATTAGCGGTGTGTCCTTTACCGAGGTTCTCACGATTAGTGCAACGGTGGGAAACACTACCATAACGTTGATTGCCCTACTCATTCTGTGCCGGATTTTGGAGCAAGCTGGGTTTTGGCGAGGGTTAGTGCTACAATTAGCGGTTCTGGGGATAGGTCAAGGGCGTCTACTTTTCCTTTTGTTCGCACTTTTGGGAGCATTGGGAACGATTGTTTTGACCAATGTGGGTATGGCATTAATCTGGATTGCTCCGGTGATGGAGATCCTTGTTCTACTACGCTTGGGGGCTAAAACCGCATTCGCTTTTGTATTTACGGTTAGTTTTATCACTGAAGCGGCTAGCTTATTGTTCCCTGTGAGCAATCCGGTCAATCTGCTTGCGGTAGACTACTCGGGGGTTTCTGGTTTTCGGTATGTTCTGGTCATGACCCCGGTAACACTGGTCGCGATCGCAACGAGTTTAGCGCTCCTCTGGTTCTACTTCCATCGTGACATTCGATGCACCTACGATCTCACTCACCTCCCACCACCACACCATGCCATTCGTGATCCGTTGGTTTGTCGATGGGGTATGGTTATCCTAGGCAGTCTACCTCTGGCATACTGGATGACCCAAGAACATTCTCTGCCAACTTGTATCGTTCCTGCGATCGCGGCGTTGATTATGCTAGCATTGGCGGGACGTTGGTTTCCCTCCAATACCACACCAACTATTTCTGTGGGCAAGGTTTACCATGACATTCCCTGGCAATTGATCGGGTTTAGCATCCTGATGTATTTTTTCGTCCTAGGTTTAGGTTACTTTGGGATGAGTCATGCTATCACCCATCAGCTAGAAACCCTCTCCAGTTGGGGGTTAACCCTGACAGCAATAGGAACAGGCTTTCTCGCAACTGGGCTATCAAACCTATTTCAAAATTTACCCACCGTGTTGCTCAACGCCATAGCAATTTCCGACACAACCGGGAGTGATCCAGCCATTCGGGAAGTAATGGAGTACGCTAATGTAATTGGATGTACCCTTGGGGCAAAAATTACTCCTCTGGGCAGTTTATCAACGTTAATTTGGTTCAAGATTTTAGCGCGTAAAGGTTTGCGCCTGCATTGGTTTTACTATATTCGCCTCAGCCTAATTCTTACTTTACCCATTCTATTTCTCAGCTTGCTGAGTTTAGCCATTTGGCTTCCCTGGCTAATTGTCTAAGTTTTGATTTATTTGAGAAAATAAACCTAGCGATAACAATCCAAAAGCTTTATCATAGCTCAAGGGTGTATCTGCTTGCCTGACCAAAACAGCTTTTGCCAAAAAACAGACAGACTTCAGACATCAAGCTGTTATTAGGCTTTTCCGGATAATATAGCGACTCAGCCAAGTCGGTTTAGGCTATGAGAGAAATGTAGTACCATTTCGAGTTGCTCTCACTCGCACAATTGACTCTCATCAATCAGGTAAGTAATCGATGATCATCCAAACAGCAGAACCCCCTATTCTTAAGTCTCAGGGAGATATAACACAAAAGAACCATGCGTTTTGTGGTAATCAAGACAAATTTTTAACTCTGACCCTCGATCTGTTTTTCATTGCCAGTCCTGATGGCTATTGGCAGCAAGTTAACCCGATGTGTGAGCGAATCCTGGGATATAGTACCCAGGAACTTCAAGCACAACCCTGGATTGAATGGGTACATCCAGAGGATCGGCAAATGACCTTGAATCAACTGCAAAAGCTCAAAGACTGTGAGGAAATTGTCTCCTTTGAAAATCGCTACCGCTGTAAGGATGGCTCCTATAAATGGCTGTCATGGAACATCACCCTATGCCCCAATCAGGACTTACTCTATGCAGTTGCTCGTGATAATACCCAGCGCAAGGAAGCTGAAGCCGCACACCGGGAAAGCGAAGAGCGATTTCGCTTATTGGTCGATGGCGTCAAAGACTATGCCATTATCATGCTCGATCCAGAGGGTAATATCGTAAGCTGGAATCCTGGTGCTGAACGAATTAAACAATATCACGCCGCAGAAATTCTGGGTCAACATGTCCGTTGTTTTTATACCTCTGAAGATATCGCCCAAGGACAACCCGGTAAGTCCTTAAAAATAGCCGCACAGCAAGGTCGTGTTGAAGAAGAAGGTTGGCGAATGCGTAAGGATGGCTCAATATTCTTCGCTAATGTTGTGATTACTGCCTTACGTGGGGAAGACGGACAATTACGTGGTTTTGCTAGGGTAACACGAGATATTACAGAACGCAAACTCGCTCAGGAATCGCTAAAACGAACAAATGATGAGTTGGAAAAACGAGTCGCCGAACGAACGGCTGAACTGTTGCAAATTAATCAGCGGCTCAAACAAGAGATTGCCCTACACCAGCAAACTGAAGCAGCGTTGGCAGAAGAAACTCACTACGTCACTGATTTATTACAGAAGCTGCAACAAGCTCAAACCCAACTGATTCACACAGAAAAAATGTCAAGTTTGGGGCAAGTGGTTGCTGGGGTTGCCCATGAAATCAATAATCCTGTCAGTTTTATTTACGGCAATATCGATTACGCCATCTGTTATCTGCACGACTTAATGGAGTTAGTCGAACTCTATGGTATTCACTATCCTCAACCCGTAGCCGATATTCAGAAACGAATCACAGAAATTGATCTAGATTTCTTGATGGCAGATATGCCAAAACTATTAAATTCAATGAAGGTGGGATCTAGCCGGATTCGCCAAGTGGTTTTATCTCTACAAAAATTTCTCAAGGCTGACCAAAATGAAATGAAGCCAGCGGATCTTCATGAAGGACTTGAAAGTACTCTTTTGATTTTGCAACATCGCCTGAAACCTAGCGTTGAGCATCCCGAAGTTACTGTGATTAAAGACTATGGCACATTGCCCCTAGTCGATTGTTATGCTGGGCAGATTAATCAAGTATTTATGAATTTGCTCACGAATGCTGTAGATGTATTGGAATCTTCAGGTCGAGATACTCCCCATCAAATCAGACTTAGCACTGAGGTTCAAGATATTAGTATCAAGAAACCAGGAGCAAGTTATTGCCAAAAAATACCTCATGCTGTGATTCGGATTGCTGATAATGGTTCGGGGATGAGTCAAGAGGTCTGCCAAAAACTTTTTGATCCATTTTATACTACCAAACCCGTGGGCAAGGGAACCGGATTGGGTTTATCAATTAGCTATCAAATTATTGTAGAAAATCATGGGGGTCAGTTAACTTGTTGTTCTCAACTGGGTGTTGGATCAGAGTTTGTTATCGCTATTCCGATTAATCCAATAATTACAAGGCGTCCTGAATTTTCATTGACGCCAAGTTAAAGATTGGTGATATTGATTGGTGACCCAACGCGCTCGCTTTTCGGACATGGCGGGTGGCTGTGTAGGGGCTATTTTCGCTACTATTGTCTCTTACCTCACCAGGGATGTGACTCGCACCCGCCCTATCTTCCTTGTCTGTCTCATCCCTCATCCCTCATCCTTTCTCGTGGTTTCATAACTGTAGCTTCAAAGGGGATAACTCCGACTTTTTCACTTTGAATAGAACGAGCGGCTTGTCGAGATAAATCCAGGGTTCTACCCGGAATATAAGGACCGCGATCATTAATGCGGACAATCACACTATGACCATTTTCTACATTTTTGACCTTCAGATAGGTATCAAACGGTAAGGTAGGATGAGCCGCCGTCAGATCGTGCTGATCATAAATTTCTCCAGTCGCCGTGTACCGACCATGAAAATAGGGTCCGTACCAAGATGCTACACCTTCAATGGTATTTGAAGTTTCGACTAAGTTGTACATCTGCTTTTGGGCGTCTGCCAAACTTAATGGTGATTGCCCTAAAGCTAGACGCAAATTATTTGCCCATTCAATTGCGAGAAGTTCTCGATGCGGATCTAAGTCTTTAGTTAAGATATCGTCCAATTTAAATAATACGCGATCGCCTGCCTTCACTACAGGTATTCCATCAGACAGCATGGCTCGTACCGATGAATTTTTTATCTCAGATACATCCGATGACTCACAAAACAACAGCGTGAGATTTTGCGCCATCTGTTCAGCTTGCTTTTGAGTCGGCAATTGGGCAATCACTTGTCCTTTAACCACAACCTGGAATTGCTGCTGCTCTGCTGAATGTTCTAGTTTATTCCTCCTTTGGGTATATTGCAAAAAGCCTCGTTTTCCCCTTCTTGTCTGACTCTTGTTTCTGCCACGAGGTTCTGTTTGAGAGTGAGAGCTGATGACAACTATGGACTCAGCCGAAATTTTGTCTTTTGAGACAACGGGTTGACCCCAAGAAAATAAATTCTCGATCATTTTCCAGATTTTCTGGGGTAGACTAGCATTTGAGAGACGATTGGCAGATGAATAATTGACTGAAGCTGATGAAGAATGATAGATGGATTTGGATTTACCCCCATCATCCGGGGAATCTGACTTGGCTGGACAGGTAGCAGGTTGAGCTGTAGTGTCCCTAAATGGATGAGTCCCAACCGTAGCCGTCTGGGCGAGGGGAAATGGTAAACTTAAATCATGAGTTAATCCTGAATAGGCAAGTGCCGTTACTGGAGACTTGTTAGACCAGACTTCTGAATAAACTGGGGATGAAAAAACACGAGGTGTTGGTTGTTCGAGTGGGCTGTTAACAACGGATAAAACTTTAGCAGGCAAAGCATTGGCAATATAATCGGGTACTCTGAATAGACCTTGGCTGGATGCCAGCAAACAGCTAACCCAGGATGTTGTCCAAACTAGCCCAAAAAAAGTCATGATCTTGAATAGTCCTGCTGTAAAATGCACTGCCTTGACTCACACAGTCATTCAGTATACAGAAATCTGTAGTTTTGCGCTCCCTTTTAAGAAAATTTACTCAAAAACAATTCCTAGAGGCAGAGTAACCTGATGATTGATTGCCTTTTTGACAATGAACAAAATTTATTGCTCTGGCTTATCAATAGAAAATTCTAATTGGTTTTATGAAATATTATTAATTAATAAAAACTAAATAGTTTAATTTTTATAGTAAAAAATTCGTCATTTGTCATTCGTCATTCGTTAGGGAACAGAGAACAGGGACCAGGGAACAGGTAATTCAAAAGCAGTTTCAGGTCTTATGCGATTGGTGCTTGGGCAATCCTCCCTCATCTTCCCCATCTCCCCGCCCTATAGCTTCCCCTGTTGCATGGGCAATGCTAGGATGACATTTGCCACTTCTGGTGAGGTATTGATGGCAGAAACACTTTTCTTTAATGCGTTGCGTGCAGCTATTGATGAAGAAATGGCTCGTGATGACACGGTATTCGTTCTCGGTGAAGATGTGGGTCACTACGGTGGGTCCTACAAAGTTACCAAGGATCTGTATAAAAAATACGGTGAACTGCGGGTTCTGGATACTCCCATTGCCGAAAATAGTTTTACAGGTTTAGCCGTGGGCGCAGCGATGACAGGGTTGCGACCGATTATTGAAGGCATGAATATGGGCTTTCTACTCCTAGCATTTAACCAAATTGCCAATAATGCTGGGATGCTGCGTTACACGTCTGGCGGTAATTTCAAAATTCCCATGGTGATTCGCGGACCTGGTGGGGTGGGGCGTCAGCTTGGGGCGGAACATTCTCAACGACTCGAAGCCTATTTTCAAGCGGTTCCGGGTTTAAAAATTGTCGCCTGCTCAACTCCTTACAATGGCAAGGGATTGCTCAAAGCGGCGATTCGGGATGATAATCCGGTTTTGTTCTTTGAGCATGTTCTCCTTTATAACTTAAAGGAAGATTTGCCAGAGACGGAGTATGTACTGCCTTTGGATAAAGCCGAAATTGTCCGAGAGGGCGAAGATGTTACCATTCTTACCTACTCACGGATGCGTCACCACGTCACCCAGGCGGTGAAGTCTCTGGAACAAGAAGGGTTTGATCCAGAGGTGATTGACTTGATTTCCCTGAAGCCCTTGGATTTTGAAACCATTGGCGCGTCTATTCGCAAAACCCATCGGGTAATTATTGTGGAAGAATGCATGAAAACTGGTGGTATTGGGGCGGAGGTGACTGCATCAATCAATGAACGGTTCTTCGATGAACTGGATGCTCCTGTCTTGCGGCTATCATCTCAAGATATCCCCACTCCCTATAATGGCACTCTGGAAAGCTTAACCATTGTCCAACCCCAGCAGATTGCTGAGGGAGTAAAAAAGATGCTGGAACTGCAGATTTAAGCCTGTTGAGGTTCATCGTTCGTTGGGCGGTGAACCATTACTTAAGATGAATGGCACGCTCAGATGAGGCTGGTGGGCAGTGCCCACCCTACATCACTTATAGGGCGGTGAGTGTGAATAGTGCAAGATATGAGTAAAAAGAGATTATCATAGCATTTGTTGCGGCGGGTCATAGTTATGCAAAGACAGCGTTCGTTAGTAGCCCTGATTCTAGTCCTGATCATTCTGGCAATTGTGGTGCTGGTGAAGATTCCT
The DNA here is from genome assembly GCF_040226375.1 of Coleofasciculus sp. G2-EDA-02. NCBI lineage: Bacteria > Bacillati > Cyanobacteriota > Cyanophyceae > Coleofasciculales > Coleofasciculaceae > Coleofasciculus > Coleofasciculus sp. G2-EDA-02. The sequence goes on from NZ_JAVKEW010000158.1 coordinate 20,996, forward strand.
CTCCAGCAGGGACTCGATTTGCGGGGTGGCGCACAACTGACGATTCAGGTAAAAACTACAGAGGAGATTCCCGAAATTTCGCCGGATCAGTTGGAGGCTGTTAAAAGTGTTGTTGACCGTCGAGTTAATGCTCTGGGTGTTTCTGAATCTCAAGTCCAAACCATTGGCTCAGACCAGATATTGGTGCAACTCCCTGGTGTGAATGATCCACAGCAAGCCGAACGGGTGCTAGGGGGAACCGCACAACTTGATTTCCGCAAGCAATTACCGGGTACAGAAGCACAGCTTCAGATTGAAGAACAGTTGCGTCAGGAACTGCTATTTGAGCAAGCAGCTCTACGGGAGAGTGAAGAAGGTGGTGATCAAGAGGCGATCGCAGAAAATATAGCGGCTTTGGAACGCTCGGACGCCGCGATCGCACAATTGTTTGAGAAGACAAATGTAACTGGGAAAAACCTGGAATATGCCCGCGCTCAACCGACTCAAGCCGGAAATGGTTGGGAAGTCGCGATCCGATTTGATGCTGCAGGGGGACAAGGATTTGCCGAACTGACGAAAGACTTGGCGGGTACCGGTCGCAGTATTGGCATTTTCCTGGATGACTCCCTGATCAGCGCCCCCACCGTGGGTCCAGAATATGCGGAAACGGGTATTAGTGGCGGCGGTGCTGTAATTACCGGGAATTTTGATGTGCAAAGGGCGAGTGACTTAGCCGCTCAACTTCAAGGTGGTGCGTTACCGTTACCCGTAGAAATTGTGGAAAATCGCACCGTCGGCGCTACCCTGGGACGAGATAGTATTCAACGCAGCGTTTATGCAGCAATTGGCGGTTTAATTTTAGTCTTGGTGTTCATGGCAATCTACTATCGTCTCCCCGGTTTAATTGCTGATGTTGCTCTGACTATCTACGCCCTACTCACCCTAGCCACATTTGCCCTGATTGGTGTCACCTTAACCCTTCCAGGCATTGCTGGGTTTATTCTCAGTATCGGGATGGCGGTAGATGCAAATGTGCTAATTTTTGAACGGACGCGAGAAGAATTACGCGAGGGAAAAACCCTGTATCGCTCTGTGGAATCAGGCTTTTATCGGGCATTTTCCAGTATTTTAGACTCGAACCTGACGACTCTGATTGCTTGTGCGGCTCTATTTTGGCTAGGGTCAGGTTTAGTTAAGGGCTTTGCCGTTACCCTAGGGATTGGAGTTGTAATCAGTATGTTTACTGCTGTTACCTGTACTCGCACGTTCATGCTGTTGTTGGTTTTAGGATTTCCTGGGGTACGCCAGAAGCCGGAACTGTTTTGTCCGAATCTGATATCGTCTCAGTAAGAATGCAGGGGGAGCAGGGGGAGCAGGGGGAGCAGGGGAAGCAGGGGAAGCAGGGGGAGCAGGGGGAGCAGGGGGAGCAGGGGGAGCAGGGGGAGCAGGGGGAGCAGGGGAAGCAGGGGGAGCAGGGGGAGCAGGGGAAACAGGAACGGGTGAGAGGTATTCGTAGGGGAGAAGCATTCGCGCCCAAATATGTCGGTGTTGTGTCAAAGACAAGTTCGCGAATGCTTCGCCCAATCCCTAATCACCGATTCCCTAATCACCAATCAACAAATGACGAATGACAAATGACTAATGACAAATGACTAATGACAAATGACCAAATTTAGTGTAATCAAACAGCGATCGCTCTGGTGGATAATTTCCGCCGTAATTATCTTGGCTGGTATCGTTTCGATGGCGATTTCCACGGCACAGCTGGGAGCCCCTCTGCGCCCCGGTCTCGATTTTGTTGGCGGCACACGCCTACAGGTTGAACTTGATTGTACTGTACCCGGTAACTGCGACCAACCCATAGACCTGGCACAGGTGCGTGCGGTTCTCAATGAACAGGATCTGGGTAGTAGTACGATTCAGCGTATCGGTGCTCAACAACAAGGCTTGACTATTCGTACCAAAACCTTGGATGGTGAACAGCGCACTGAGTTACGCAAAGCTCTCAGTGAAACCATTGGCGCATTTGATCCCGAATCGACTCAAATTGATACCGTAGGTCCCATCGTGGGACGGCAGTTATTTACATCCGGTTTACTGGCATTACTCGTATCCTTTGCCGGTATTCTTGTCTACCTCTCCTTCCGGTTTCAGTTTGACTATGCTTTTTTGGCTTTTATTGCTTTACTTCACGATGTCTTGGTCACTGTGGGCATTTTCTCCATTTTGGGTTTAGTCCAAGGTGTAGAGGTTGATAGCCTTTTTGTCGTCGCTCTCTTGACAATTATTGGATTTTCTGTTAACGATACCGTAGTTATTTATGATCGCATCCGGGAAGTGATTGCCAAGCATCCCGACCAACATATTGATCAAATTGTTGATGATGCGGTTAATCAAACCCTAAGCCGATCCATTAATACCACCTTAACTACCCTACTCTCCTTAGTGTCTATTTTCTTGTTTGGCGGAGAAACCCTAAAATATTTTGCCCTAGCCCTAATTGTGGGGTTTATTGCAGGTGCGTATTCGAGTATTTTTGTTGCCAGTACCCTCTTGGCATTCTGGAGAGAGCGCACAGGTCAAACCCAAGCCACTCAGGTTATCGAAGCTGAATTTCCCGACAAAATGTAATTGGAATTGCCCTTAATAATGGAGCCGCCAGACACCCAGACTTCTCAAACAAGTCCAGATCACCTTGATCCAAGATTAAGAGTAAAAATTCAGCGACTCCATCAACTCACGGTTTATGGTCGTTGGTTATTTGTGGGTATCCTTTGGATTAGTATAGCTCCGCTGAGTCTCTGGGGTTGGCGTTATGAATTATCGTTGTTGCAAGAGCATTTTACTTGGTCAGGTTTACGGTATAGTATTGCATTTAACCGTCTGCCTATTTTGGGTCTAGCCCTCTGCATTGGGATGACGACGGCGGTTTTAGTTTGGCAAAGTCGTAATATTCTATTCGGAATTCCGCCCGTCGAAAAACAGCGCTTGGCGCATCAGGTGCGTCGGATTTGTCATCAAGGTCCAAGTCATCCCTTGTGGAAATGGGTTTGCGATCGCACTTAAGTATCCTAATGCGGCTTGAATAAGCTCTAATTGAATTTTTTCTTGCCATAGTTCCACGCCTTACGTCTCTACTCCCCCCGCCTTATGCTATATCACCTACTAACAAATTGCCGCTTTCCCGATATCATCATCGTGGCTTCGGTTGCGGCTATACTTAAGCCTGTCATTTCTTTTGCTGATAGATTAGTGTTCAAGTCAAATTTGAACTGAGCATCCTTGAGTTGAAATATTGGAACAATTTGCTCGACGATTTGAATCTGAAAGATTTGTTTGAGTTGTTCGCTATCCAAGACTCCGTTATTTTTTAGCCATAACCCCAAGGGTTGATGATTCAGGGAGCAACGCTGTAATAATTTGCTTAAGACGCGATCGCTCACCCATTGATCACGCTGCAGCAGTGATATCAAACCCCCTCCATCGCACCGATTGGCGGCGGCGACAATTTGACCTTGAGCAATCCAGATGTAGTGATTGAGGATTGGTGATTGGGGATTGAGATAATTATAATTCTGAAATCTACTTGGTTTCCTTGTCTCCTCTATTCTATTGACTACGTTTGACCGCAAGTTTATATAAGGCGCTAATGAGACAGCGCTTAAGGGGTGAATTGATAGTACACCTGTTTTCCGCCCTTGTTCGAGCCACTTAAAAATCGTTGGTAGAGGAAAATCTGTGAAGGTGCCTTGAGTACACATCCTTTTAACCCTGATAATTAGTAGTTGTTTTCTAGGATTCGAGCATAGCAATAGAGGTTTAATTTTATAGTCATGAACTGTTTACCCTTTTGGACGTTAGCAACCATTAAAACGGACTAAATTATTCTTAATCATTCGGATCACACATTCGGAGCACATAGGAGAAAACTATCTCACGCTTTCACTATAGTGATCCCTCTCCTCCTTGTCTGTTGGATAATGTTCTAAAATTTCCTCTAAGTAGTCGAACCAAATTAAACTTGAGCGTGAAGACAAGGGAAATCTTAACAGTAAGGATTTGACGCTTCTTAACATTTCTTATTACAGCGAAAAACATTTATGTCCAGGTACTTAGGATGTTAATTTTTTTATAAAATATACATTTTTGTTGGAAAATGTTGGTTTTTGTGGAAATGTCCATTAAAATAAAATATATGGTAACACAATTTTATGATAAATGAAGAGTACAGAAGCTCTAACGGTACTGAGTAAGATTCTCCGTGATCCACCACTGAGTAACATTCAAGAACAAGTCTTTCACTATACTTGGCAAGGGTTAACCTACACTGAAATTTCGGCTAAGATCGGGTATGAAGAGAGTTATATCCGAGATGTTGGTGCAAAACTTTGGCAACGCCTTTCTCATATTTTTGGGCAAAAAATTACTAAAAATAATATCAATACTGTATTTGATTACTATATTTTAAACGGAAAAAGAGATACTTCAGAGCAACCTCCTTTAGCCACTTCTTCAAATCCTACTATGTTAAACCCAACCCTAACACCGGAGCGGTTAGAATTTCCTGGTAGTCCCCTGCCGCTCAACTCAGCATTTTACATCAATCGCCCCCCCATCGAAGAACTAGCTTATGGGGAGATTGACAAACCCGGAAGTATCATTCGCATCAAAGCGCCCTCGAAGATGGGAAAAAGCTCTCTGCTCCAGCGGATTATCGCTCACGCTAAAGCCCAAGGGTTCCACACGGTTAATCTCGATTTCCAGCAAGCCGATGAATCTGTTTTTGTCAACCTAGATAAATTTCTGCGCTGGTTTTGTGCTAACGTGGCTCGGCAGTTGCAGATTAAACCTAACCTAGATGACTATTGGGATGACGATATTGGTAGCAAAGTTAGCTGCACCTTCTATTTTCAAGGCTATTTACTGGAGCAAATTGACACGCCGATTCTCCTGGCATTGAATGAAGTCAATCGCCTATTTGAATATGAGACAATTGTTAGCGAGTTTCTGCCGTTATTACGTTCCTGGCATGAAGAAGCCCAACTGGATGAGAGCTTGCAGCAATTGCGTTTCGTTGTGGTGCATTCGACGGAAATTGATATTTCATTAAATATTAATCAATCTCCATTTAATGTGGGACTACCAATTCTTTTGCCAGAGTTGACGTTAGAGCAGGTGCAGGAATTAGCCCGTCGTTACCAACTGAATTGGACAGATGGTTTTCAAGCTGCTGAATTGATGGCAATGGTGGGAGGACATCCTTATCTAGTTCAACTGGCACTTTATCACCTATGTTGCTCCGATCTCACCTTAGCGCAGTTATTAGAGGAAGCACCAACCCTTTCCGGAGTCTATAGTCATCATTTGCGACGTCAATTCGCCACGGTGGAAAAGAATCCGAAGTTACTGGCGGCGCTGAATCAGGTGGTTATGGCAACACAGACTGTGCATTTAGATGCGATCGCGGCGTATCAATTAGAGAGTATGGGGCTGATCACACTACAGGGAAATCAGGCGACAATTCGCTGTGAGTTATATCAGCTTTATTTTAAGGAGCAACTCTCCCTCAAATCACCGGCAGATCCGCGTATTGGACAGTTGGAGCAGGAGAATCAACAGTTAAAGTATTTATCGACGATTGATGATTTAACTAAGCTGGCTAATCGGCGTGACTTTGACAATCACCTTGCCCAAGAATGGCAAAGATTAGCTGAACAAGAAGTTCCCCTGGCACTGATTTTAGCTGATATCGACTTTTTTAAGATTTTCAACGATGCTTTTGGTCATTTGACGGGAGACTTCTGTTTGCAGCAAGTCGCCCAGGCAATTCGTGAGTGCGTTAAGTATCCAGGGGCTTTTGTTGCTCGTTTTGGCGGCGAAGAATTTGCCGTAATTGTGCCGCAAATGGAGGGGTGTCAAGGGGTACAATTGGCAGAGCAAATCCGAGAACATGTCAAAGCTTTAAATATTACCCATGATCCTTATCGCATCTGCGGCTATTCCTCAATTCTTACTCTGAGTGTGGGTGTAGCTTCGATAATTCCCCATCCAGAAAATGATCCATTAAATCTGGTGCAGGCGGCTGACGAAGCACTGTTGGAGTCAAAGCGACAGGGACGCGATCGCGTTACACTCAGGTAGAGACGTGAAGGTGGCAGGTTTGTCAATTGTAGGGGCGGGTTTAGCCACTCAATCTTGAATCCTACCGATAATGTATGTAGCAAAACCCGCCCTGACTAACCTGTAAACCAGGTTCCTCAAACCCTTACAAATGACCAATAAATGACGATCTCCGCCGTTAACTTTCATTGCGCCTACCTACTTATAGCAGTAGACACATCGATTAGGACTTTCGCCATCATTGTAGAGACGTTGCATGCAACGTCTCTACATAAATGATGTGCCCTAACAGCCATGGCGGTTGCTATACATTTGGGAAGGGCGGGTTTTGAACCAACCTGATTATCAATCGCGAGACGAAAGTCCCTAAACCCGCCCCTACGCACATAATTAAAACTTTTCGTTGGAGTCAGTTACAATTTGATTTTAGACTGGATGCATGTATTTTTGTAAAAAATGGAATCTTTTTTTGACAAGATGGCTGGGATGTAGTAAAAGGTTTGGGCGCGATCGCATCAATGCTCCTGTTGGCAAAGTCGAAAAAACCCATTCCCCAACCCCCTTGAATCTTTCTGCGCCATCATAAATTTGTAGGGGCGGGTTTAGGGATCAATCGTCAGGGTTTCCCCCAACTGGAGTACAAAACCCGCCCTGGCTCTAAATCGGGCTTGCTACATTAATGTAGTGGCGTGGTACAGCAACCTCTAATTGTCATTCATCGTCCAAAATGGGATATAACGTTGTCATTGAAATGGTTACCCATGAACATCCCCACCGCCCTAATCAATGAACTGAAGCTCTACCTCAAACACCGAACCGACAATGGTGATCTAGAAGCTAAAACCTTATTGACTCAAATCGAACAGTTCACGAACTCACCCACAGCCGCAGAGGAACAAACCTTGTATTCCCAACCGCCAGAGGGGTTAGATGTAGGGTGTTAATCTTTGTCAATCAGAACAAGTTTTCCCGACATATATTCAACATCCGCTGATCATTCTCACTCAGTTGACCAACTGGTTGATACTGATCAAGTCTAACTGTATAGGGATAGGTTAAAGACTCGTAAGTGCGGTCTAAATTTAGCTGACTCCCCGCCGCCACCGAGGTTTGTTGCTGATTCTCGATGGTGTGAGCTAAAGCGGTTTGGTCATAGGGGTTGACAACCTGGAGATTCATCTGTTTAGATTCTAGGGTGCCATAAAAACAGCTAAATTCAGATTGAGGTAAGTAAAGTGCCCCAACTAGCTTTCCTTTATTGGCTTGAAACACAATATATTCTTGACCAATCTGATCCGGTTGAGAGGATTGACCGTAGAGGTAAGTACCATCGGGGATTAAAGTGGCTGAGGCGGATACAGTAGATTGATTCGGTTCCACAGCAGCACTGTCCACGGCTTGCTTGAGTTGTTGAGCGACGGCTGTTGGTCTACTGGAGACATTCATTGTTAGTCCTAACGTTAGCAGTAACCCGGTTAAGGGTAAACGCCAAGGAAAAAACGGTTGACGTTGGGACTGTAAAAACTCAATGAATCGGCTAATCACCGTGGTATCCTCCTTGAAAATAATATAGAAACACCCTTAAAAAATCTGAAATCCTAGCACACAGTTGGTAGCCGCCCTAATTTTTGTTAAAGTAGACTTAAGCTAAAGTAGAGGTTAACAAGGCATCCTTTCTTTCTATCAAAGCTTGAATCTGTCTCTGTTTTCTCCTGCCTTTATCCGGTTTCTCAACCGTCACATTTGGCACGGGCAAGAGTATGGTTTTTTGTACTTTGATAGAGGTCTTCATTACCCTTAAGTTAAAAATAACGGATTATGCGCCAGTGACGATTCCCTCAAAGGAATGAAAACTCACTCAACCTTCAGAAAGGGTTCATAAGTTTTCAGAGGCTTCAATCCCTAGTCCTGGTATTGCCTAAAAAATTAATATTTTTTCACAAAAAAGTAGTAGGGGTTTGGTTACCAAACCCCTCCCCTATTGGTTACCAAACCCCTACAGTCGTCGAATGGGGGTTAGGCAAGACAGCGCAAATCCCAACGAACCCTAACTAGCTATATATTCCCGCACATTCCCATGGCGTCGTCTTAGCTGGGCTAAGGCTTGATGCTCTAACTGGCGTACCCGTTCGCGACTGAGGTTGAGTCTCTGTCCGACTTTTGCCAAAGACAGTTCATTCCCATCTTCTAAGCCAAAGCGGAGTGCCAAGACTTCCCGTTGTTGGGGGGTTAATTCTGCCAGGAGATTATCTAAATCTTGGCGTAGGGATTCCTGAGTTGTGTAATGAACCGGCGTCGGACCACTATCTTCCAAGAGGTCAGATAATTCTGTATCTTGGTTATCACCCACTCGCACATCCAGGGATACGGGTTGACGGGCAATGCTCAAATACTCGCGAATCTGGGCAGGTTCTAACTCTAACTCCTGACCAATCTCAGCCGGTGTCGCGTTACGACCCAATCTCTGAGAAAGTTCTCGTTGAACTTTCTTAATCTTATTCAACTTTTCGGTAATGTGAATCGGTAACCGAATAGCGCGGGCTTGCTGGGCGATGGCGCGGGTGATTGCCTGACGAATCCACCAGTAAGCATAAGTGGAAAACTTATAACCTCGCGTTGGGTCAAATTTCTCCACCCCTCGCTCTAATCCCAGGGTACCTTCCTGAATCAAGTCCAGGAATTCCATGTTACGCTTCTGATACTTTTTCGCGATCGCAACCACTAGGCGCAGATTTGCTTCAATCATCTTGCGCTTAGCTCGCGTTCCCTGGTTTATAATTTTCTTGAGGGCTGGTTCTTCTAAATTAACCTGTTCTGCCCACTCCTGTATCGTCGGTTCGCGCTGCATCGTTTCCGCTAAAGCATCTTTTGCCTCCAACAGCGGCATCATCTGCTGCACTTGCTTACCATAGACAATTTCTTGCTCATGGGTCAGTAGTGGCACGCGACCGATTTCATGCAGATACGTGCGAACCATATCTGCCGAAAATGTGGGCTGCTTGGTCGTTTTGGATTTGGTGTTAACAGTGGGCATCTGTGAGTAGTGACTCCGTAAACGAGCAATAAATCTGTCGCGGATTTTGACCTCAAAAGCAAAAGCTATAGCCATCTCTCACTTTGAGGATATGTGCGCGAAGCGGTGGTTTACATCTACTAAAAGATGTATAGACTCCTACCTGTATTGACTTGAGTAGGAGATCTAACCGTAGACAGGAGTTAAAGCGATTGACTCAGTAAATTGTCTCTTCGTTGATTCTGCTGCGTTTCCCAGCTTACTAACTCTGGGCTAGGAACAGGGGCGAATGCGAAGTCAGTATGAGTTTGCCTTAACTCTATAGTATTACACCTTTAGACGACGGTAAAGAGGTAAAGGTTCAACATTTCGGAAAAATGATCTGGGTGTCGCATCTGCTACTTCTCCTCCTGATACCGCAAAGGTCTAACCGATTGACATTCTCTCCTAATTACTATGATCACCTAAAACACCGAGAAACGGATAGAGTTAATCGGGGAAATAACCGAACTGATTCGGGTATAGATATCCTCCCAATCCCTTATTCTGGCACGATGCCTTTTTCGTGATTCGGGGACTGTTGAGCACGTACTGTTGAGGACGCGAGAAGGTGAGCCAGGAAAGATTCCCAGGAGATTAAACGCCGCTAAATTTATTTCATCTTTTTTCCCTATTCTCCCAATCACTCCAATACCAAATTCTCCCCCACCCTGTCCAGATGGAAGAGGTTTTTTGGCGCAACTTGATAACCATTGATAATAGCAGGAGTGAGCGCTAAATCCAAGCCTTTATGTCAGAATATTATCATTTTTCCTTTGTCATTTGTCCAATGTATCCCTTTTGTTCTCAGGTTTTGTTCTCAGGACAATAACCCAGGATTCAGAGGTAACCCTCTAGGAACTACTTACCAGAGACGTTCCCAGCAAACAAGCTCGCTCCAACTTCACACCATTTAGATTGGTGTCATCAAGTTCAGCACAAAGCAAATTGGCGCCCGTCAAATTAGCCCCCGCCAGATTCGCCCCACGCAAATCCGCTTCCTCACAATTGGCGTCACACAAGCTAGCGCCTTGTAAATCCGCCTGGGATAAATCCGCCCCCTTAAGATTAGCACTGTTGAGATTCGCCCCCCGCAGATCAGCCCCACGCAAATCAACGCCCTGGAGGTTGACACCCATCAGATTCGCACCACTCAAAAATGCTCCCGCAAAGGATACCTGTGCCAAGTTAGCGCCCATTAAATTCGCGCCTCGGAGATTGCTCCCGCGCAAATCAGCCCCAGTCAAATTCGCTTGCATCAGGTTAGCGCCCAAACAATTTGCCCGCACGTCAGCAGACACCAGTTGAGCGCACAGCAGCTTAGCGCCATCGAGACGGGCACCATTGAGATTCGCTCTCGACAAATTCGTACCCACCAGACTAGCGCCCGCCAAATTAATCTGTTCAAGTTGACCCCCAGACAAATCTTCGTCATCTAGATTAGCGCCTGAGAGTTGCTTGATTTTTCCTGCCCGAATTGCTTCGATTTCCATCAATTTTCCTGAGTGACTTAAACCTTACGACGAAACATTTGATTGGGCTTCCTGAGGGGAATGGGAATCAAGCAACCACATCCCTGCGGCTATTTTAGGTTGATTTGCCTGTAAACTCATACCCTGTTGCATTCCCATCACCAGTAGTTCTAGAGCCTCAAGCAGTTTGGGGTCAAATACTGTACCCGCCGACGCCTGAGAGTCGTTAAGTGCTTTTGCCAAAGGATTCTCTTGGGATTGATAGTCCTTGAGCCGCTGTTGAAATGTGGTCATCAGTGCTAAAATTCTCGATTCCAAGGGAATCGCATCATAAGCCAAACCATCCGGTTGTCCGGAGCCATCCCAATGTTCGGTTTGGTGGGTGATAATGTGAGCAATTGCCTGTAATTGGGGCATGAGGCGCAAAACAGAGGACTTGGGCATCGCCTCTTGTTGATCTACCGCCTGTTGCTGCACTGTGGATTTGGCTGGTTCTAGGGCATCCTCTACTCCTTGTAAGGGGGCGAGGCGATGCAGCAATCCCGCTAATCGCAGCCGTTTGATTTGCCAGGCGGGTAGATCAAGCAATTGACCCATCGCTTCACAAAGGGTTGCCACTTCCGCCGCTGCCATGGGATTGGTTACATCCGCTTGATCAATGAGCTGTGCCATCCGCAAAAATGCCTGCACCTTATTAGACACTAGATTATTATCTAAGTCTTGCTCGGCAAGGGGCAAGTTCTGAAGTGGCTCATCCTCAGTTTGGTGTAATTCTTGTTCAAAGCTTTCGAGATAATCGACGACGCGAGACACAACCTGCCCAATATCATCACGTTTTTTGCTACCAAAGGATGCCGTAATCTGTTGCGCTTGTTCGGTTAGGCTCTTTTGTAAGGATTGATCATAACCACCAATGTGTGCGATCGCCAACTCAATCGTTTCCCGAACCAGTTCCGGCTCAAATGTCCAGAACCCATAAAACTTGCGCTCCCGATCCTCTTGGGGTTGTCCTTTACTGCCATAATCAGCGGCGGATAACTCTTGACATAAGACCATTGCCGTGTATGTCTCCGACATGATGATCAAATGCCACTCTTGAGCCACTGGATCAGAGGGTTCTAAATCCACGAGCGTCACATTGGATCGCTGGCTGGTGGGATGTTCAGCAAAACTGGTATCCCCTGTCGCCATAATCACCACTTGAGACGAGTGTTCCGCCAAATCGTTATAGCGTTCTGCCTCTTGCAAATACCATTTTCCCTGTTGAAACGCCGCAATCAGCAGAGGTTTTCCTTGTGACTCCAATATGAAGTCTTCTAAAGCATGACACAGAGCAATCAGGGTGTTTTTGTGATAAACGCCAAAATTCAGCGGTCGCTTACCGCCGCGATGAGCTGTATCTAACTTGTGTAATATTGAGCCTTGCAGCATGATCAAACCTTGTCTGTTGGGGGTTCAGGGAAAAGGGGGCACAGGGACACTGGGGCGGGGGTGAGTTTTTACCGATTATTTTATGTTAATTATGATACATTTTCCGGTTGAATTTCTCCAGGCTGCCCCAGTGGATGATCGACTCAGAGAATCAATTACCCGGCTGTAACCAGTTGTTTAGGCAGCGTTTTGGCAGGGGCTTCAATCGGAGCCGCTAAAGCATCCTCCAAATCCGCAGACCCCAAACGTTCCTCTAAAATTTTCATCACTTCGCGACCAAAATCATCGGGATTTTGCCGCCAAGCTTGCAGACAAACCTCACCCAAGAAAGAGCCTAAGGGTTCGGGATTCCAGAGTAGCTTTTTCGCTGTCCAGGGCATTAAACTCATTGGATCATAGTCTTTTTGGATAACATTATGCTCAAAGGCATAGGCTTCCAAATGAGTATGAGGTTGCAGTCCGATAAAGAAGATAGCAGGTTCCACCTTATCAGCACCAAAGATTCGCTCTAACTCCCGGTGATAGGCAATGGTTTGGCGAATGGTGTCCGGTCGCTCATCTATTACATTAAAGGAATAGTTGACCGAAACCAAGTCATTAAACCCCGCCTCTTTCAAATCGCGACAATTTTGCAGCACGGTGCGGAGGTTATATCCCATCCGCATCTTACGCACTAATTCCTGGGAACCACTGGTAATGCCGATTTCAAAGTAGTTCATCCCGGTTTTTACCATCAAGTCGCACAATTCGGGGGTGAGATTATCCGCCCGAATATATGCCGCCCAGTGAATATCCCTCATCCCAGAGTCGAGAATTTTCTGCAACAGTTCCACCGCATCGTCAATAAACTTCCGCGCTGGGATAAACTGAGCATCGGTAAACCAGAAGTTGCGGATACCTCGATCATAAAGCTGGCGCATTTCGGCGACAACTTCATCAGCGGGATTGATCCGTACCTGTTTGCCTTCCACGACGGTATAGATGCAGTAGCAGCAGTTGTGGGGACAACCGCGTTTAGTTTGCACGCCAATATAAAAATCACTCTCTTGAAAATAATAATCAAAAGCCGACCAGATACTTTGGATATAGTCGTAGTTACAGGCGGTTTTTTCTAGGGGAGTTGGGCTCTCATGAATCATGCGATCGCGCGGCTGAGTCTCACCCACCACATAACAGCGCTCATCGGCAAAGGATGCACCCCGCAGGATCTTCTCTAATAGGGTTTCACCTTCACCCACGGAGACAATTGTCCCTTTGGGTAATTTAGTCTTCAGTTGTTCATAAAATACGCTAACCGCACCCCCGCCAACAATCAGACGTGCCTCTGGGTTATAGTTACGGGCGCGTTTAAGTCCCCGACGAATCAGCCCTAAGTTACGCCACAGTTCATTGTAATAAGCGGCGGCTAAACGTAATCCACCGATCGCTCCGCGTACCTTGACAAAAGGGTTACTGGCATAGTAGAACTCAAAGGCATTTTGTAAGGGGTTCCCTCCTCTACCGCCAACTGGCGCATAAATTTGAATATCCCGCCAAGAGAATACCAAAAGCGTCGGTTGAAATTCGTCAATACAAGCATTGAGCGATCGGGAAAAATCCAGGGGAGGTACGGTGCCTAAGTCAAAGATGCGCTGTTTTACCTCTGGGAAGAGTTTGTGAACGTGATCGGCTAAATAAACAACCCCAATCGGGAAAATTGGGTTGCAGGGTAGGCGAACATAAAGAATTTTTTCTGACATTGTAAATTTCATCTGGGGTAAATCGGCTTTTATGAATACGGTTGGCTGTCTTGAACTTGGCATGTATCAAGTGCAATTTGGCTGAAAACCCCGTGGACGCGGACGCTTAAGTCATCATCTACCGGGGTGAGAACCCAGCCCCAACCCAGCTTTCTCAGATATTTGATTTCTTTTTCACATAACTTAACTTTACTCTAACAAGATTGCCCTGTGACCTCAAGGGTATGGTATTTTTTTCATGGAGTTCATATCGGGGAGTCTGAGGGAGGTAACCTAAGCAATATTACCTAAAATGACCCAATTTAGGGTCTCAACCCAAGGGATGGGACAAACTAACCATTTAGCTGCGATCGCATCAGTGCAATTGGCAAGAAAGAAGTTAAATTGGTAGTCGGATTTACAGCAGGTACGGGATCGCAAGTGCTAAGTTAGGTGAAGTAATAAGAAGCACGATTCATTTAGTACCTCACTCAGCAGTTATGACTCAGATACTTGATCCCCTACCTTGTGATAATCAAACTCACATTCTCTGTTGCTACGTAAACGCCACGAGTCAGATTCAAATTGCTCGGATTACAAATATTCCCAATTGGTATTTTGAGCGCGTGGTTTTTCCGGGACAGCGCTTAGTCTTTGAAGCCTTACCCCAGGCGCTACTGGAGATTCACACAGGCATGATGGCAAGTGCGATTCTCTCGGATACCGTACCCTGCACTCGCTTACAGGTCGATCAAGAAGTTAATCCGGCGCCGTCCTCTGACGCTAAAGCCGTTGTACCACCTGCGGATGATAATAAGCTTAGTGAAGAAACAATTCGTCATAATAGCCCCGCAAGCAAAGCACGTTTGGCTGTGGCAACAGCTAGCTGATCCGGCGATAGGTTCCCCACGTTTGACCCGACAGGCAGCGTGGGATGAATATTGCCGAGAAAACGCCGGCAGCGTAATCCTAGGATTACGAGCCAGGAAGCCTACACCATAAAGGACACAGATCTTGTAAGAGGATCTCACCTAGATAAAAAAGCCATTTAAAAACATCAAAGAGGTTGTTCAGTTCAACAACCCTAAACTAGCTATCGCTTGAGTCTAGGGATTGTCGGACAAACGACAATTTAAACCGTTGAATACCGCATAGAGTTTCGGTTTGGCACAGACTCTCGGATACTTCCCTAGTCCGAGTTATCTCTAAGACTTTTTGTCGGGTCGCTATTTAGTTAGGACATCTTAACCGAGAGTTCCATCCAAAGGCGGCAAACGGCGTAATTATGGTGGTACGGTTACTCGTCATGATTATAGGAAGGGAGACAAGGTTATAGCCGAAAAAGCTGGAAAGATTTATATAGGCTGGTGTTCTGGAGACACCAAAACTCAAGTTTCAGTTAGTGACGTTAATTGGAAAAGACTAGGGCAATTTACTGCCAGCAAAGTGCAGTTGTTGCAGCGAAGCACGGGGTTAATCGTCGTACCTTCACCTGGACTGTCAAACCTTACCACATTGAGTGGCACGGTTTGACCTCTATTCCTCCCCACATTCAGCGAAGCCATCTGGGGTCTCACGAGGTTAGCGATGAGCAACCTCTTACGCTAGGATTGGGGACGGTAAATAGGCTGAATTTGAGGCATCAATTTGTGAATCTGCCCGACTTTATCTGGTTGTGGAAAATAGCGGCTTGGTCAATGGGCTTGTCCCTAGCGGCTTATTTGCTGTTGGCGGTGACGGGCAGTGTTCTGTTCTCGAAACGCCACTCTCAACGCCCAAGACCTAAATGGTTGCGACCATTACATTACATCATCGGTTGGCTAATGGTCACTCTGGTCTTGCTGCTCCTGGCAATTGGTTTAGTGGGTACAATTGGTCATTATGGCAATCTGGGGCATTCTGGACACTTGATTGCTGGGTTATCTGTCGTGGCGCTGGTTGCAGTGTCCGCCGGCAGTTCCACCCAAATAAGTCCCCAAAAGCCTTGGGCGCGGGCAGTTCATCTGGGAACCAATATTGCCTTATTCCTAGGATTTGCCTGGGTGTCCTATTCCGGGTGGCAGGTGGTGCAGAAATATTTGTCGGGGACGTTTTGATCCTGGGCAACCCTTGATGAAACCTGGTTTTGAGTGATAGCTGCCCCCTTTAGGACAACAGAGGGCTATATAATAATATGAAGGCGTTAGCTTTTTCAACTACCTCACCGTTTAGACGGCAGGGATTGCTCAGGGCTTGCCTTGATCAGGAACGTTTTGAATGGGTGGCGAAATCAGGATGATTAAGACTTATGGTGATTAAAAAAGTAAGTCAAAAACTATCTATAATAAGCTCTAGTTATTGCCAAGCCGAGCAAACGCCACATAGATTAGATGGATTGAGAAGAAATGAACAAATTAATTGGATTAATTATCATCGCAGCCGCTCTAGTGGGAGCAGCTTTAGGTTGGCAGGGAGTATCCCTTCCTTTTTTTGGAGAACTCTTTGGGGGAGACAATCCCACGGCTAACCAAATTGAGTCAGATCCAGACACGACAGGCAACCAAGCCGTAACACAAGAACCAGGAAATCAGCCAGCAGCCCAAGCTCCCACAACGATTAGAAGCGTTCCGCAAGCTCAAAATAATCAGGGTACAGCCCAAGCTCCTCAAACAACAATTGGTCAAGCAGATACAGGCGAGGGTGCAGCGACTGAGGATTCCGAACCGGTTACGGCTCTCTGGTAAAGTTGTTGACAAAATCTGTATGGACTGGCTAGGGCGCGTCTCAATTTTTATCTTCTAATGAACTTTTGCAGTGATATTTTAATTGTGGGCGGTGGCGTCATTGGTTTAGCACTCGCCCTAGAATTGAAGTGGCGGGGGGCGACAGTCACGGTATTAACCCGCGACTTTAAAGCCGCATCGACTCTAGCCGCCGCTGGTATGTTAGCCCCTGATGCGGAAGCCATTCCTGAGCCTCCCATGCGGGAATTATGTCAGCGATCGCGATCGCTCTACTCTCAATGGTGTACCAAACTCGAACAACTTACTGGTGTGGCGACAGGTTACTTGCCCTGCGGGATTCTCGCCCCAGTCTATGAAGAGATTTCAGCTTCTCACCCGGAAGTTGGTAACTGGCTAGATAAAAATACGATTCATTTATATCAACCCGGTTTAGGGGCAGATGTGATTGGTGGCTGGTGGTATCCCGAAGATGGACAAGTCGATAACCGCTCATTGGCGCAAGCCCTGCGATTAGCGGCTCAAGAATTAGGGATTGAGCTGCGCGAAGGGGTTACAGTTGAGGCAATTGAGCAGCACAATCGTCGTGTTTGTGGCGTTAGAACCTCGATCGGGGAATTTCAGGCTGATCATTATGTATTAGCAACGGGGGCTTGGTCAAACCAACTGCTACCTATACCCGTGTATCCCAAAAAAGGTCAGATGCTGTCGGTACAAATGCCAGCTAATCCCCATCAGCCCTTACCCCTGCAACGGGTGATCTATGGACCGGATACCTACTTAGTTCCGCGTCGGGATGGGCGGTTACTGATTGGTGCAACGAGTGAGGATGTGGGATGGCAACCTGATAATACGCCAGCGGGAATTCACACCTTGCTCTCACGGGCAATACGGTTATATCCGCCCTTACAGGATTGGTCAATTCAGGAATGCTGGTGGGGATTTCGACCGGCAACTCCAGATGAATGTCCGATTCTGGGAGTTAGCCCTTGTGAAAATTTAACATTAGCGACAGGACATTACCGCAATGGAATTCTCCTCGCCCCGGTGACAGCACAGCTACTGGCAGACTGGATCGAAAGGCAAAGGGTTGATCCGCTCTTAGACCATTTTCGTTACGATCGCTTTTATCATCAATCCTGCTCAAATTTAATGATTAGTTCTCCCATTACTCCCCTATCTCCCCAGAACACCTCAGTTACAGAACCCGCGATATCTGACCCGTTAATCATTGCCGGTCGCACATTTCACTCCCGTCTCATGACCGGTACAGGGAAATATAGCAGCATTGAACAAATGCAGCAGGGTATTGGGGCGAGTGGGAGTGAGATTGTCACAGTAGCGGTGCGGCGGGTGCAAACCCAAGCCCCGGGTCATGAAGGATTAGCCGAGGCGCTGGATTGGACGAAAATCTGGATGTTACCCAACACCGCAGGCTGTAAAACCGCAGAGGAAGCCGTGCGAGTGGCGCGGTTAGGTCGGGAAATGGCAAAGTTATTGGGGCAAGAGGATAATAATTTTGTCAAGTTAGAAGTTATTCCAGACGCGAAATATTTATTACCAGACCCGATTGGTACCCTGGAAGCGGCTGAGAAATTGGTGAAAGAGGGGTTTGCCGTTCTGCCTTACATTAATGCTGACCCCATGTTAGCTAAACGATTGGAAGAGGTGGGGTGTGTCACGGTAATGCCCTTGGGTTCCCCGATTGGTTCGGGACAAGGGATTAAAACGGCGGCAAATATCCAAATCATTATCGAAGAAGCGGGAGTTCCTGTCGTCGTGGATGCGGGGATTGGCTCACCAAGCGAAGCGGCGCAAGCGATGGAGATGGGGGCAGATGCTTTACTGGTCAATAGTGCGATCGCGCTAGCTAAAAATCCCGTGGCGATGGGGAAAGCCATGGGTATGGCGACTCAAGCGGGGCGTTTGGCTTTTCTGGCTGGGCGGATTCCAATTAAAAGTTATGCTAGTGCGAGTTCACCGTTGACGGGGACGATTAATTAAGGGTTTGAGGATGTCTGTGCCACGGTTATTAGAGGCTTTTTAGGGACTATAACAATTTCTTATCCAAACAGGAGAGTATTTATACTGAGAGTTTGTTACAATTCTATAAGATGAGTAAAAAAGGTTATCATTCATGCCCTATACCACAGAAGAAGGCGGACGTTTAAATAACTTTGCCCGTGAACCCAAAGTTTACCAAGCGGAACCCCCAAGCAAAACAGAGCAGCGCAACTATGTATTCTGGGGAATTGCGGCTCTAGTTTTAGTCAGTGGATTGATGTTCGTCGCTGTCTCTGTATCAAGCGTTAGCTAATCTTTACGCTTCCCTGAATCGGGAACACCCCTGTTAATCCAGCGATTTTGGACTAACAATGAAGTGAAATCTGATCAAGGAAGGATTGAGCTAAAGATTAGTTCGATTTAGCATAACCTACCAAAATCAGTAGGATCAGGGGTTAGTTTCCCCCTTGCATCATTTGCAGCGCATTCATAACAGTTTGATAACTGTCTGATCTGCCTTGTTCTTGAAAAAGTTCAGCCGCTTTTTGCAAGTCAGCTTTAGCGGCATCGATATTCTCCAATTTGAATTGAGTCAGCCCCCGATTGTAATAAGCTTCAGCAAAGGTGGGTTGCAGTTCAATCGATTGAGTGTAGTCCGCGATCGCATCAATATATTTTTCTAAGCGATTGTGCGTTAGCCCCCGATTATAGTAAGTGCGGGCATTTTCGGGGTTGATATCCAGCGCTTTGGCGTAATCGTTGAGAGCGGCTTCAGCATCGCCCAACTCATCATAAGCATTCCCGCGACTAATATAGGCGGTGTCATTTTCCGGATCAATTTCAATCGCCTTGGTGAAATCCGCGATCGCTTTCTGGTAGTCCCGGCGGACAAAATGGGTATAACCTCGGTTACTATAAGCTTGACTAAAATCGGGATTTAACTTAATCGCCTGGGTATAGTCATAAATGGCGCCGTCGTAATTACCGAGACTATGATAAGCGTAGCCACGATTATAATAGGCATCTGCGTCTTCGGGGTTAAGTTGTAAAGCATCGGCGAAGTCAGAAATTGCACCAGCATAATCACCCTTTTCCAGTTTATCAACACCTCGGTTATACAGTTGCACGGCACTCAACTGCTCTGGGGAAGCTTGTACAACCCTGATTGGCTCTTGGGCGCGAACCGCTTCAGACAAACCCGTCAGGACAGTTACCAATCCTAAAATGGTCAGTATTCGATAGGTTGGGTTCATTGTGTTTTAGTTTTACTGCAATCTTAATCAGGTTAGCTTTAGAGTTTGATAGACGCCGACGCAAACCTCCCCAAAGAGGTTCCTTTTAAACGTCAACCATTCTCAAGCCAACGTGACTTATCTTGATCAAAACTCAATCATAAAGTGTACCCGGAAGATGAGACAATAAAAACGCACCAATTCAAAGGATATAAAGATGCTCAAGACCATTGCCGCCATTTTGCTGCTAGTATTGAGCTTGGGTCTACATGGCTGCACTGACGGCGTTAGTGGACTTAAAAGCTATGTCGATACGGCTGACGGTTATGAGTTTCTCTATCCGAATGGTTGGGTGCCGATTCAAGTCACTGACGGACCCGATGTCGTATTTCGGGATTTGATCGAGCAAACCGAAAATGTCAGTGTGGTGATTAACCCCGTTCCCGAAAATACAACCCTCACCGATTTAGGAACGCCTGGGGAAGTCGGTTACCAACTCCAACAAAATGTGCTATCGGCTGCTTCTTCCCATCGTCAAGTTGAATTAGTCGATGCAAAAGCTCGCGAGACGGAAGGCAAAACCTATTATCTTCTCGAATATAGTGTCAAACTTCCTACTCAAAATCGCCATGACCTAGCCACAGCCGTCATCAGTCGTGGTAAGCTCTACACTCTGAATGCTTCAACCACTGAAGAACGTTGGGATAAAGTGCAAGACCTGTTTACCCAAGTCGCTAGTTCGTTTAATGTTTACTAGATTAGGGGTCAGTTGTCAAGATAAATGTAACGAATGACGAATGACGAATGACGAATAAGGAATGACACAGTTTGTTTTAGCCTCAGCTTCGCCAGCACGCCGCCGTTTATTAAAAAATGCTGGCATTGAACCCATCGTTTGTCACAGTGATTTTGATGAATCTCAGGTTAAGGTTACTGATCCGGTAGAGTTAGTCAAAACCCTAGCATGGCACAAAGCCAAAACCGTTGTGCCTAAATTTAATCAGGCGCTAGTGTTAGGCTGTGATTCAGTGTTAAGCATTCAGGATGAGATCCACGGGAAACCGGCTAATCCCCAAGAGGCGATCGCACGTTGGCAGATGATGCGGGGTAAAGTGGGTGAACTCTATACGGGTCATGCCTTAATTGATGTATCACAGGATCAGACAATTGTCCGTTGTCGGATAACACGAGTCTACTTTGCCAATGTCAGCGATCGCGCAATTCAATCCTATGTGGCTACAGGCGAACCTCTAAACTGTGCCGGCTGCTTTGCCCTAGAAGGGCGGGGCGGCTTATTTGTCGAAAAACTAGACGGTTGTCACAGTAATGTCATTGGTCTAAGTTTACCTCTGTTGTATCAGATGCTGACTGAGCTGGGTTATGAAGTGACAGACTTTTGGTAGTCTTATGTCTTATGTCTATGTGATAATTAAACAGTTAGGTCGGGGCGGGCGCGAGTTATATCAGGGTGAAAACGAAACCTTAGTCGTAAAACCCGCCCCGACAAAAGATGTTTCATCGGAACTCCCCAGCGCTCTCATCTCCCCCAGCTTCCCATTCCCTGTTCCCTTGTGAGAAAATTTGTTCAGGTGAGGCGGAAGTTTGTTATAGTCAAAGCACTTTGAGTCTATTGTTAAGCTGATATAGCTGGAGCGAATTGTATGACAACCAGCGAAGAATTCAAACAGAAACTAAGGGCGGGCAACATTGGAGATGCCTTCACCCTAGCTTTGTCGGAATCGGTTGAATTGGAAATTACGACTTGGGTGTCTTCCGCCAATTCGCCACAAACAGAGCAGCCTGGGGCTAATTCCTGTATGCGTACCCGGATCAATATTGTAGAAGGCTCCATCGATAATGAGGTAGGATCTCAATTTATTGGCAATGGTCCCTACACGGAACTACGCCAATTTCATACCCAGCAAGTTCAGGAAGGACGCCAGATTATCCAGAATAATCTAGAAAACTTGCAACAACTCTTTACCGTGTTGACTCGTGTATTATACCAACCCCAGCAGTCAACCCAGCCGCAACTTCGGGAGAGTAATCCGGCTCTGTCGCCTTCGAGCCAGGATAATTTACCCTAATCTTTAAGATAGAGGTTGACAAATCTGCCAGTTTCTGTAGTGGTAATCGCCCAAATTCAGGTGAGTGTATTATGGCGTCGAGTGAGGACTTTAGGCAACAACTCAAAGCAGGCAAGGTTCAAGAAGCGTTTGCTGGGGCTTTGGCGGAAGCGGTGCAGTTGAAAATTACAACCTGGGTGGCTTCTGATGCTGAGGATGGCGCCGAAACAGCTGCCAAACCGGGTTATCGCCTGCGGACTCAAATTAATACGATTGAGGGAGCGATCGCGAATGAGATTGGGGAGCAGTTTATTGGCAATGGTCCCTATCGAGAACTCCTCCCCTTTCATATAGAACAGGTGGCACAAGGCAATCAGCTAGTTGAGAATAATCTTAAAACTTTGCAAAAGCTATTTGAGATTTTAATCGCGCTGCAACGCCACAGGACAGGGTTGAGTGAGGTAAAATACCCACCCTTAGCCATCACCCAGGAAGAGACAGCCGCCCAGCCGGATGGGGGAGTAGCCGTCGTCGCCGCCGCCGAATTGGCAACCCAGACGCCAGATTTAACGATTCAGGAAGAGGTATCTGCTGAATCGACTCCCTCTAGCGAGACAATGACAACTTGGGAGCAAGAGGAAGAAGAAGATGATGATGAGGATGACTCGGTGCTAGATTTGCTCGAGTCCTTACCCCCTCCTCCACGCCCACCTCTAGACGATGAAGAGTCCTTCACGAGTGAGGATGCGAGAGACGAATTCACTGAAGCAGAACCGCTATCGTTCAACCAAGCGGAGTTAGATGAGCAAGATTGGCAGGTTCTCAACGACGATTGGGGAACATTGGAACTTGATGAGTTGGAGTCGCCCCCCTCGGCGGAACTGGATATCCCACCCCAGACAGACATTGAACCCAAACCCAGGGGATCAGAACCTCAAAAAATGCCCAGTTGGCAATCCTTAGAAGAACTAAACCAGGATACTGACGACGATGCAGACTGGGATGACTGGGTAGTAGACGAACCGGAATTAGGCGATCACTCTTTTGCCCAGATGGATACCGATGAAGACTGGGGTGACTTAGTAGAAGACTTTGATCCCTTTGCTGCACCCCCACCCGCAGAGGAGTCTCCCTCGCCGTTAAATATTCAGGAAGATTGGGATGAATTTGCGGTTGAGGAACTTGAACCCTATTCTGATTTAACTGAGGTTGATAGTGAGATTGAATGGTCAGATTTGAGTGAGAGCCAAGCCTCTGAGTCGGCAAGCTCAACGGCTGATCCTCTCGCTGGGTTAGATGCTTTACCTGAAGACTCTCAGGAAAAAGAAATGGATTCAAAATCATTAAGTGATCCTATAGATTTGTTGGCAGATCAAAACCAATCTGCCGAAAATGTGGATGAGCAGGATTATGGATTCGGGGAACTCTCCTTTGAAGAATTTTCTGTTGATGATTTTGATTCCCTCAGCCATCCAGAGGACGATTGGGAAGAGAAGCCCAAATCAACGAAGCAAGGAGAGCCACCACCACCTCCACCCCCTAGCCGCTTTCAGGATAAAAACCCCGAACCCTAGCGCGGCGAGGGGGAGCAATGTAGAGACGTAGCATGCTACGTCTCTTAGCAATGTAGAGACGTAGCATGCTACGTCTCTTAGCAGAGGGAGCATTTAGGGACTTTCCGGTGGAACGCCTGGGTATTTGGAGCCATGCTGCACTAGAGCGATACAATGAAGTGTTGAGCCGCGAATGTTTCCATTTTGGGGAATTTCGGTGGATGATTGGATGAGTGAACAGGTGTTCTAGAGAGGTGTGGGTTGATGACCAATCGAAATCGACAAGATTCACAGGATGTACCCGCCTCTAAAACCCGAGGCAATAGTTCGGGTGTGAATCGAAGCCTAAATCACTTCTTGCAGTCCTTGGGCGACACGCTAATCGACTTCACGGCGCTAGAAGTGAATACGATGGTGGTAGAACATATTAGCGGTCATAAGTTTATTGCTTGGGAAGCGTACCGGGATATTTATCCGATTTCGCCGGAGTATTTAGAACAACAAGGTATCCATGAGTCATTGCGCCATCGCTACCTGGAGTTACGCACCCGACTAGAACGGGAATACCGGGGGCAATTGAGTGATCCAACCTCTGAACTTTATGATCCGACAATATTCAATGAGAATCACTCCAGTCTCGCTGATGATTTTGATCGCATCCCCACTCGTCTCCCCAATCCCATCGATCTGAAAAGTCCAGAGACAATTGTTACCATTCAAAGACTTTTGAGTAATTGTCGTTTTTTACGCGGTTTGCGTAAACTAGCTGAACTCAAAGCCGCCTTGGATGATCGGAATCAAACAGTGCTACGCTTAGTCTCTGTTCAACCCGATCAAGCTGATATAATTCAACGAATGATCACCACAGATACCATCTGCGCTCAAACAGTGATTCAACTCGATGGTGATGTGATTAACCGTTACGATCAATCCCTGTTTCACCATCCCCAAAAAGAGGTAATTCTGCAAATTCACCGAGAAGGGGTAATCGCCAGTGAACGACAATGGCGCGGACTGTTGGAGTTTATTATTGGTTTGCTCAAAGCTACATTACATCGGTCATAAGTTATAGCGCTGTACACAGGGAACAAGGAATAGGGAACAGGGTTTAACTTTTTACTTTGAACTTTTATGAACCAGTATCCTCCTCTAGCCACGCCCTCTCGCCTACCTTCCCCGCGCCAGAATCTAGCGATCGCGGCTTGTATTCAAATCGAGGTAGAACGCATTTCTCGCTCTCAGTTTCTGTTTCATGGGGTTCGCTTCACCTTAGATAAAGAAACTCTACGACACATTCAACAGGCTCAACAGATGGGAGATTCTCTGAAGCTTTCCCGTCAATTGCTCACAGATTTGCGGTATTACGCTCTCATTGATGACGAAAACCGTTGGCAATCAGGATTAACGTTTTGTACCTACTATAAGCGAGGAAGCTCCGAAGAGGCGCTGATGCGAAGTGTTATTGGCTTGGATGGTGATATTATCCATCAAATCCAGCGCAATTGTCTAGAACGTCCCAACTTTTCCCATCAGATTTCAACGGCACATTATTGGTTAATTGAACAAGTCATGCGTCAGTTGCGTTTCGGTAAATATGTTCCCTTAACTGGGCTGATTAATGGGCTGGCTGGGGGATTGGCATTACTGATTGCCATGCTGCTGGTGATTTCCTTTATCCCCGTTTTCCTGAATAACCCTTGGATGCTGATTGCTGTTTTAATCATGGTGGGGTTATTTTATATTGGTTTTCGACGCCTATTTCATTTATTGCAACCAAAAGCAAGGCGCTGGATGATGCGGCGAATTGTGGCTGGATTTCTTTCTTCCAAACCCAGATCCAAGCGGTTAGCTAGGCGACTATTAAGCGGGTTGTTTTCTTCTTGATGATCTTAGCGTTACCATTCTCTATTCCCCACTCCCTATCCTTATTACAAGACTGATTTAGCCAGCCCTTACCCAATGATGATCCAGCACAAGACGCGATCGCACTTGGGAGAGGGGAGCAAGAGGGGAGTTGAGGCTTCCCCTAAACCGAGCTGTAGGGGTACGGCATTGCCGTACCCTTATCCTATCTCCTCGACGACGCTCAAAGAGTCATCCGCCACGCTCAGACTGTCCCCCCACCACGCTCAAAGAGTCATCCGCCACGCTCAGACTGTCCCCTCACCACGCTCAGAGCGTAATTAATCACTCTCAGCGCTTGACGCCTCCCCTGATGAACTCCCATTTCCTCTTGTTTTCACCCCTTTAAACCGTTCTTTTAACTGCTCCGCCACGCTTTTTAACCCAGGTGTGGTTTTCGATGCCATTTTCACGTAGTCATGGGCACGATATCATCGTGCCCTTCTCAATCAATTGGTATAAACCACAGTTGACATACTCCCCCGGCTAAAGAGCGCGGGGGATTTCTCACCACGCCACCTTTAGCCGGGGTGGTCGCTGATTGGGGTTGACGCTTCGCTGAAGGTTGCCTCCAAATGAGGTCTTACACCCTCTCCACGTCCGTTTATAGTCTCGGAATGCCCTCCCGCGACTTGTATTTACATTAC